>NZ_DATHFX010000198.1:0-5394 GCF_035317885.1 Pinirhizobacter sp. | reverse complement strand
AACTCGTGTACATGCCAGCGTGTTTAACCAGCGGCCCGAATTGTTCGCCGAACTGTCGCTGGTGATTGAAGTAGTTGCTGATGCCGCCGCTGTAGATCAGGCAGAGCTTGAGCCCCCGGTCGAGCATGCTGGCCAGGTCCGCCTTCACCACCGCCTGCGGCAAGGGCGCCACCGAAAACACAGGCTCGGCGCTCTTTTCGGCAGTTTTAGCCCCACTACGTGACAGCAGACGCTTCCAGCGCGCCGGATCGACCAGGCGCGGCAGGTAATACCGCAGTTTGTAGCCGAGGGTGCGGTAGGCATAACCATCCAGGAATACCGCCCCTGCCACCCGGGCTTCGGTGCAGGCCACCGAATGCGCGTTCTGCGCTCCGGAACAAAGGCCCACTAGAACGAAGCGCGAACACCCGGCCTGCCGTTCCAGGAGGCTCATCGCATCGTCGACGTCCGCACGCACCTGCTCCACGCGGGTACGTGATTCCTGGGAGGCGCCGCTGTCGCCCAGGGTGGATAGGTCGAATCGAAGCGTAGGGTACCCGCGGGCATTGAGCCGCCGGGTCATTTCAACATGCAGGCGGAACGGGCCGATGCGGTTGACAAGGCCCGCATTGAGCACGATCACGCCTACACCATCGCTCGCCGCCGCCGGCAGACCGGCGATACCCACCAGGTGCCGGGCGCGGCCGAACCGGAAGGCCTGTTCCTGCATCATGCGGCCTCCCGGACGTGGCCCGTCACGGTCTGGATCAGGGGGTGGGACAGGATGGCCATCTCCAGCCGCGCCAGGTCGTCCCAGGGAGTGGGTGGCTGCAGGCTGCGTATCACCGCCTCGCGTACGCTCAGGCTCCAGGGAATTTCCTGGCCGATCGTATCGAGCACCAGCAATGGGACGGGCGACGCCTCCAGCTTCAATTCCACCAGTTGGTGCCGGAGTCGATCCGAGACATTGAAGCCCAGCCATTGGGCGGATACGTCCGAGACCATGCGCGGCTGGCTGAAGCGCTGCGCGTCCATTCCCAGCGCCGCCTGCATGGCATCGAGCCGGGTGACATAGGCATGGCCGTCCGGGATGGGGTCCCATGCGACAACACCGGCCAGCTGGGCGGCCGACGACGCGGCAAGGCCGATGTTGCCGCCCAGCCTTGCACCGAAGGCTGTTACACGCCCCGCCCCGCTGCGGGTGCGCAACTCGTGCGCGGCCAGCACGGTATCGGCGACGCACCGGGCAAGATCGACATCGGCGCTGGCGCCTGCCGAATCGCCCGTGCCGTAGTAGTCGAAGCGCAGCACCGCCACGCCGTCGGCCACCAGTGCCTGGGCCAGCTGGCGGTAAAGCCGGTGGCAGCGGATCTGGTCCTGGCCCAGCGGCGGGCACAGCAGCACGGCCTTCCGCGGATGGCCGCCGCTGGCATGGTACATGCCGAACAGCTCACGCCGCGGCCCGAAGAAGAATGGCAGTTCCGCGTCGTCGTCGATCATCGCCGGTACACCACGCCAACAAAGAATTCGGTTTCGCGGTAGCTCTGGCCGGCGGCGTTACTGTCGCGCTTCTCGTGCGAAATCGCAGCCCGCCAGCTCCAGTGCGCCGTAAGGGTGTGCTGGAATGCCGCGCCATAGCGCCAGGTCTTGTCGGTGCGGTCGAGCACGTCGTAGTCGAGCTTTTCGCCGGTGGCGAAGAAGGACAGATCCATCCTTGGCTGCAGACGGTAGGTCAGCAAGAAGCTTCCACCGCGGCCGGTCTGGTCGAAGGTACGGTTATTGATGTACTCGAGCTTGCGGAACATCGGCGAGACGGTGAACGACAGGCGCGTGCCCTGGTAGGAATAACTGGCCTGCAGTTCACGCTGCAGGTACACGTCCGAATCGACCACGGTATTGCCGACCACCGTGGTTCCGCCAAGACTGGTCTGCCCCGGCTCGAGCGTGGTGCTAAGCAAGAACGGCGACAGCGGCGTGGATAGGTCCTGCGCCGCGTCGGAGAACTGGTACGCACCGGAAATGCCAAACGAGCTGCGCGTGGTCGGCTGCCAACCGACGGCCGCGCGCAGCAGCGGCTTGGACTCGGTGCCGCCCTGGTCGAAGTCCAGGCGCGAGTAACCCACCGTCACGTCGGCGTCGAAATGCGCCAGCTGGCTGGTGTAGCGCAGGTACCCTTCGTCGCGGCTGTAGTTGGATCCGGCCGCGTCGTTCTGGAAGGTCACCCGCTGCGTCTCGACGTTCAGCGACACCACGTCGGTGGGACTTAAGTCGCGGAAAAGCCGGCCAGCCAGCACTCCGCGGGACGAATTGAAATCATCCACCTTCGATGCGTAGCTGTTGATGTAGTGCAGTTCCACCTGGCCGCGCATGGCATCGCCGAAGCGGAGCTTCAATATGGGCCCCAGGGTCAGCACGTTGGTCTGCTGCTGGTTGTCCGGTGCATCGCTGGAGAGCGAATCGACCGGACGGACGCCCGCATAGTCGGCCACGGTGAAGTCCAGCCGGTTCGGCACGACCGTCCAGTTGCCGGTGGCGGCAAGCTCCGTCTGCGTCGTATCGTCGAAGCTGCTGGTGGCGTAGTGGTGGTATTCCACGGTCCCCGCCACGTTGGCCTGGAAGGTGGAGCCCTGCTGCAGGTAGGTGAAGGTGGCGCCCGGGATGAGAATATTCGCCGACTGCGGATTGTCGGTGGAAAGTGCAACGTTGTTGCTGTGCTCGATGCCCCCGTAAAGGGAATAATCGAACTGCCCGGCGCATACGGCCGTCGGCCCGGCGGCCAACGCCACCAATACCGCACCCGCTACGGCCCTTCGTGCCAGCATGCCCCTGCTCCCTTCCCCTGCCGGCACCCGTCAGGGCGCCTGGTTGAAAACCACGCCGGCGAGCTTGCCCGGCTCGAAGTTGGCCACGGCCGTGCTGATGGCGCCCGGGGTATCGCGGCCGTAGCCGGCCACCACCACGACGAAATCGGCAAGGTCGGCCAGGATGCGCGCATCGGGCGAGCCCTTGATCGCCGGCCCGTCCAGGAACACATAGCGGTCGTTGTAGCGTGAGCGCAGCGAATCGAGCACGGTGCGCATCCGCGAGGACGAGAAATACTCGCTGCTGTTCTCACGCGACTTGCCCGCCGGGATCAGCCGCAGGCGCGGGATACCGGTGTGGTACAGGATGCGTTCGATGCCAAGCGATGGATGTTCCAGGTAATCGATCAGTCCGCCATGGCCAACCTCCACGCCCAGGGCGCGATGCTGTTCGGGATAGCGCAGGTTGCAGTCGAGCAGCAGGCTGGTGCGTGCCTCGTCGAAGGCAAAGGCCGCGGCAAGGTTGCGCGCCACGAAGCTGCCACCTGATCGCGGACTCACCGGCACCACCAGGGTGACGAAATTCCCTTCACCGGCAAGCCCGAGCAGGCGCGTGCGGATGTTGCGGAAGGCGTCGGACTGCAGCCTGACCGATTGCTCCCGATGGATCAGCCGGCGTTCTTCCAGCTGCAGCGGCGCCAGGGCACCGCCCGGTTCCTCCATCCTGGCGATCGAATGGCCGGTACCGCGGGAGAATTCCGCCGAGGACACCACGGTCGAATCATTGGCCGACGCGTTCATACCCACCCCTTCAGGCGAAGCCAGAAAACCACCAGGTAAACGATCGCGACACCAGCCACGATGAAACCGAGCAAGGAATTACGTACCCGGTCGCGGCGACGGTCGCGCGGCGTCGGGTAGTAGGGAATGGCGGCGAGCACGGTAAGCCCGGTGGCCTGCTCCAGCTGCCACACCGAGCGTACGCGCGGGTCGAAGCGGGTCACGCCGAAGAGCAGGCCGAAGGGGATGGCCAGCGACAACGCCACGCCGGCGAGGCCAAAATGCATGAAGCGGATGCCGGTAGGCTGCAGCGGCATCACCGCCGGGTTCTGCACCAGGAAGGTCAGGCCGCGCTGCTCGGCATCGAGGTTCATCGATACACGGGCACTCTCGCGTCGCTTGAGCAGGTCCTGGTAGACGTCGCGGTTCACGGTGTAGTCGCGGGTCAGCTCCGAAGTGACGTTCTCGGAATTGGCAATGCGGCGGCTACGCTCCAGTTCGTTCTGCAGCATCCCCTCACTGGCGCCGATACGGGCACCGGCGGCCGCCGCTTCGCTGCGGGTGGCGGCCAACTGCATTCGTAGCTGCTGGTACATCGGGTTCATCTGGGTACCGTTGTCCACCGGGATCGGTATGCCAGCCATCCTGGCGGTGTTGCGGCGCGCTTCTTCGCCCTGGGCCTGCACGCGCAGATCCTGGATCTGATGGCGCAGGCGGATCACGTCCGGATATGAATCGGTGTAGGTCAACAGCAACGTATCGAGCTGCTGCTGCAGCGCTGCCATCTGCGTCTGCGCGACGCCCTGCACGGTCTGTACGGCATTGACCTCCGACTCACCCGTCAGCTGCGCCTGGATCGCGGCAGCCTGGGAATTCTTCTCCATCAGCATCATGCGCGTGTTTTCAATCTGGATGCGCAGTTGACCTATGCGCGCATTGGTGTCCGTCTCGCTGCCCGGGCGTGCATCGGCGTTGGCGTCGCGATAGGCCTTGAGCTTGTCTTCAGCGTCGGTAAGCTTCAACCGATAGGCCTCGACCTGGCTATTGATGAAATCGTAGGCGTCGTGGCTCTCGCGCTGCTTGGACGCCAGGCTCTCGGAAATGAACAATTGCGCGAACTGCCGCGTCACCAGGAAGGCGCGCCTGGGATCGGAATCGAAATAGGTGATGGTGATCAGGTTGTCGCGCGCAGTCTGCAAGACCGTGCGCGACTTGATGCCCTCGATGAGCTTGTCCTGCTCGAGCGGCGTCGGGTTCGTTGCCATCCAGCCACCGGCCACCAGGATCTCCGACAGCACCTTGCGGCTGAAGATCACGTCGCGGGCGATGCCGGCGCGGTTCTTGGTCCCCGTGGTGGAGGCTGCGCCTTCCATCAACGGCGTGATGATGCTGCTTTCCTGGGCCAGGATAGTGGTGCTGGCCTCATATTTGCGCGGCCACAACAGGCCCGTGGCCAGGGCCGCCAGGGCGATGGCGGCGAATACCAGGGCAATGGCCAGGCGGCGGCGCTTCGCTTCGCTCACCAGCGCCGGCAACAGGCCGCTCAACGGCATCAGTTCACCACTCATCGACGTCCCCTCCTCAAAATGCGCGCTGCGGCACGGTGATCACGTCACCGGGCTGCACGGGGTAGTTGTTGGCGAGGTCGCCCTGCTGGAGGATCTTCTCCAGGCGAATCGCATACGACGTCGTCGCCCCGGTCTCGCCGTGGCGGTAGAGCTCCGTGCGGTCGGGGGCTGCGAACTCGGTCGTGCCGCCGGCGGCCAGGACCGCGTCGAGCACGGTCATGCCCTGCCGGTAGGGAATGGAAATGGGGCTGCGCACCGCGCCGGTT
>NZ_DATHFX010000197.1:0-5643 GCF_035317885.1 Pinirhizobacter sp. | reverse complement strand
ATTCCGTGGCCTCGATCGAGGCGGTGCGGGAAAACAACCAGGAGAGCGACGCCGACTGCATGCGTCGCTACCAAAGTGGCGATACCAGTGGCTTCGAGGTGCTCTACCTCCGCTACCGTCACCGGCTGCATCGTTACGTATTGAGGCTCGCTGGCCGCCCCAGCGAGGCTGAGGAAGTATTCCAGGAAGTATGGGCAGCGGTGGTCAAGGCGCGCGCCACCTGGACACCTGACGCCTCATTCACCGCATGGCTTTTCGGCATTGCCCATCGGCGGGCGGCCGATCGCTGGCGAAGCCTTGGGCGTCATTCGCCCGATGCCCACGAAGGAACCGACGATGGCCTGGAGTCGCTGGCCGACGCGGAAGCGCCGGATGCATCCGGTCCAGAGCGACATGCCCACAACCTGACATTGCAAAGCGCGTTGCTGGCCGCCGTGCTGGACCTGCCGTTACCACAGCGCGAGGCGTTCCTGCTGAAGGCCGAGGGCGACCTGAGCGTCGAGGAAATCGCTGCAGCCACCGGAGTGCCGCGCGAAACGGCGAAGAGCCGCCTTCGATATGCCCAGTCCCGGCTTCGCCAGGCCCTGGAAGTGTGGCGATGAGCGACGATCTGCTCGACCAGCTGGTAGTGCTGTACCGAACGGCGGCCCGCGAAACGGCGGCGCCGCAGATGGATGACCGCGTGCTTCGGTATGCCCGGCAAAGAGAATTTCGTGGCCTGGGAATCGGGGCGATCGGCCTTGGCCTGGCCCTCGCGGCCTCGATGCTGCTCTGGGTGTCCATGCCGCGCGATCCCGGTGTGGCGCTTGCCTCCCCGGTGGCTATGGACATGACCTCGGCCGCGCCTGGTTACAGCGAGGGCCGTAGCCAGTCCTATCTAATGCAGATGGATGTGCGGCCGCCCGATTCGCCAGTAGCCCAGTACTTGCGCCAACACACGCCCTGATGGGCGCTTGTTCCACTCAAGGAGATTGATATGAAGAAGCGTTTGACGCTCGCACTGGCGTTGGTCCTCACGGCGGGTACGGCGTTGGCAGGTCCCATCCCCACAGGGTGGTTCAGGGCGGGCACCGCACCGGCAGATTACGAGCTGGGCACTGACAAGGGTGACACCGCGGGCACCTGGAACGCGTACATCAAGGCAAAGTCGTCCGCCGCGGGCGGCTTTGCGACCATGATGCAGACGATCAACGCGTCGAATTACCGAGGCAAGCGTGTGCGCCTTTCTGGCGTGCTACGTACCCAGGACGCGAACAAAAGCCAACTGTGGATGCGCATCGACGGCAACGACAAGCATCCGGTCGGCTTCGACAATATGGATCAGCGTCCCCTGCGCGATACCACAGGATGGACCCACTGCGAAATCGTGCTCGACGTTCCGGCTGAAGCGGTAGACATCGCCTATGGCTTCCTGCTGGACGGCAAGGGTAGCGTGTTCGCAAGGGATTTCAGGCTGGAGGTGGTCGGCAACGAGGTCCCTGTCACCGGTAACATCCATCCAGTTCTGCCCCTCGCGCCGGTGAACATGGGATTCGGACCTTAATGGAGGTGCGTCAACGCTGCGGTCGATTCAGATAGACCGGATTCCCGAGCAGAAGCAGCCGTCCGTCGGTAGCGCGCGCCTCGGCGCGTAGCCAGTGCGGTTTGCCGTCGCCGGCAAGATGCGTGGCAATGATGGCTCCGGAGGTAGCAGTGTCGGGCAGAGGCTTGCCGTCGAGAAGAAGGGTGAGCTTCGATCCAGCCGGTGCTTTCATGCTGGCCTGCACGTTTACGTCGCTGCCAGGGCCTGCCTTGAGCTCATCGCCCATGCCGGCCTTGTCCGCGCCCACACTGGCCTCCAGGTCGATCATGCGGTCCGTCGTGCCTTCGGTATCGATGAAGACATGCCCGGCGCGGATGCCATCCAGGATCGCCGGCATCGACAGTTCCGTGGCGTGCACGACGGTAGTCGGCGTGCCCACCGGGATGTCCGGCTCGGTAAGAATGGGCACGGCGCGATGGTTGTCGCTGCCGCCCACGGCCGTGGGGCGGAAACCCTGCGCCAGTTGCTTCTCCCAGAAGGGAATACCTGAATCGGGGCGCACGGAGTCCGTGCCGTTCACCGCTTCGATGGCCTGCACCAGGTGCATGTCCACCGGTGGATTGGGTGTCCAGCCGCAGCCCATGCATTCCTCGCCGCTGGGGCGGACGGCGTGGTTGATGGACAGCACGCCATGCAGCGGTGCAACGCTCTTCAACAGGGTATTCCAGTCGGGAACGGTCTTGCTGCCCACGCGGAAGTCGACCGACGTCGGTACGCCCCACAGGTTGGCGTGGCCCTGGAAGGTGGTGAGCTCGCGGCCGGGAATAAGCAGCAGGTTGTCGAAGTAGGGCTGCAGCTCGCGGATATCACTCAGGTGCGATGAGGTGTTGTGGTCGACGATGGCGATGAAGTCGAGCTTGCGCTTCGCCGCCGCCTCCACGGTAAGGAATAGCGGGCAGGGCACCTTCACGTGGTTACCCTGGCTCAGGCAGCTGCCGTCGCTGTGTGCCGTATGCATGTGCAGGTCGCCGCGATACCAGCCCGGTTGCTTGCGAAGCGGCGGATTCAGGACATCAGGCCCCCATGCGGTGGCTGCATCGCGCGAGAACCACACCTTCGCTGTGTAGCTGGCATGGGCGGTGGCGCGGATGTTGGGTATGCCCAGCAGCAGCGTCCATTTGCCCGGGCGGATGGCGCCGGGCAGGAAGGCGGCCGTGGCATCGCTGGCCGAGACGGTGAATATCCGCTTGGAGCCGCCCGCCCAGCCGCGGAAGCCGTCCTGGCCCTTGAAGCCATCCGGGCCAAGCAGGCCCAGGTCGATCGTAGTGTGGTCTTCCTTGCCCGTGGCCTCGAAGGCGATGGTGATACGGGTGACACCGGCGGGAACGTCGAAGGTGACGTTCTTATAGGTGTGGTTGTCCCGGCCTGTGATTTCCCCGTGCAAGGTAAGGTCGCTCTTGTCCTCGGCCCGGGTGGGCAGGGGGGCAAGCAGCAGTCCGGACACCAGGGCAAAAGCTGCGATTCGTAGGCTCATGGTCAGAAACGATACATGGCGGCGAGGCGGAAGCTACGGCCCAGCAGCGGACGGGCAATGAATGTATTGGCGCCTGCATCGGTGCTCGACAGCTCGCCGGCGCGCGGATTGCCTTCGGTCAGGCCGAGCGAGTTGTTCAGGTTATCAGCATAGAAGAAGAACGACAGGGCCGGCGTCCAGTCGTAGCGGGCGCTGAAACCCACGGTCTTGTACGAGGGCAACACCACGGAGTTGGCGGTATCGACGAAGCGCTTGCCTTCGTATTCGTAGGACACCTGCAGGCGCAGGCGGCCGTCGAGCAGGTTCACGCCAGGCACGATGCGGTAGCTCACCTTGGGCACGCGGATCAGCTGGTCGTCCTCGTAGTCGCGTAGCACCGGTGCACCGGCCACGACTTCCGTATAACGCAGGCCCTTGTACTTCGGCTGCTGCAGGGTAGCGTTGAACTGCACGTCGAACATCTTGCTGGGATAGAGCGTGCCTTCCAGTTCCAGGCCGTAGGTCTTGGTGTCGGCGTAGCCGGTCTGCGCCGTGGAAGCCTGGGAGTTCGGGTCGAACACGTAATTGCTGAACTGCACGTCGTTGTACTTGGTACCGAACGCCGTGGCATAGAGGTCCACGTAGCGATCGCTGTACTTGTAGCCCGCCTCGCTCAGCTTCATCGTCTGGATGATCGGCACGGCCGTGGGGCTTGTGATGTACGAGCTCAACGACGGCAGGCGGAAGGTCGAGGTATAGCGGGCAAAAAGGCCCTGGTGATCGTCGAACTGGTAATTGGCACCGAGCGTCCAGCCGAGCTTGTGGAAGCTATGGTCGTAGTGCGCGTAGTCGCCGCTGCCCGTGGAGATGTTCGAATCGGCCAGGGTGCCCAGGTTCACGGTCGTCTTCAGTTCCGTATAGCCCTGGGTATTCACCTTCTCCCAGCGCGCGCCGCCGTCGATGCGCAGCTTGTCCGTTACCTGCCACTCGTCGGACGCATAGACCGCGTTGGTGGAGGACCGCCCGCTGGCATGTTCCCACTCGTAGCCATTGCGGTAGATGCCGTTCTCGGTGAGCGTGCCTACCGGTGCGCCGGTGGCGTCGAGCCCGATGAGGTCGAGCACACGGGCATTGTTCTGCGCATCGAGCAATACCGTGGAGGAATATCGGTCGAAGCGCTGGTTGAAGTTGGCCAGGTAGTAACCCAGGCTGATGTCATGCGTCTGGCCGCCGAACTCGAACTTGCGAAGAAGGCGCGTGTCGTTGATCAGCTCCTTCACCGGCATCGTTACGCCGCGTGCGCCACCGAGTATCACCAGGCCATTGCCGTTCTGGTTGGCGGTATCGAACACCTGGCCGTTGTCGTGGTAGCGGAACTGCAGTGCGGTGGCGCCGGGGTAACTGGCAAGCTGCTTGAGGTTGTTCGGATCGGTAAGGAAGGAATTGGCGCTTTGCACGGCGTTGGGGAACACGCCGTTTCGCGTGGTGTCGGTATCGCTGTAGCGAAGGCTCTCGGCAAGCTTCCAGTCGTCGCCGAGGTCCAGGTTGAACTTGGCCGTGTACTGCGTGCGCTTTACGTGGGTGCCTTCGCTGTTGTCGAAATCGTACGGGCTGCCATCGCCTTCGCGCAGCACCAGGTGCTCGGTCTCGGGGCCGGCCAGGGTGCCGTAGTTGCCATTGAAACCAGGCACGGCGCGGATGTCGCCGTTGCTGTTGGTGCGCATGGGGATGCCAAGGTACAGCGCCACTTTGTCGTCCAGGTGCTTGACGTCGAAGCTGAAGTCGCCGCCTTCGAATTCCTTCGACAGCACGGCGCGCAGCTGGCCGCCTTTGTCCGCATCGAAGCCGGTGCGGCGAATGCCGTCGTCCACGCGCCAGAAGCCGCCGACGCCGAGCTTCCAACCCTGGCCCACTGGCGTGCCGTACCAGAAATCGGCGCGGTTCAGGCCGTAGTTGCCCACCGTGTACTTGATCAGGCCTTCGGGGGTGTCGCCTACCTTGCGCGGGATGAAGTTGATGGCGCCCGCTGGGGCATTGGAATAGAACACCGACGACGGGCCGCCGCGTACCACTTCGATGCGCTCGATCGTCTCGTCCAGGCGGAAGGCCTGGTCGGCATTGAGATAGCCCAGGGCCGGATCGTGCTGCACGGGGATGCCGTCTTCGAGCAGATTCACCGAGCCGTAGCCGTCGACGGGAATACCTCGCGCCCGGATGTTGCCGCTGGCCTCGCCGCCGGATGCTTCCACCCAGAAGCCGGGTACCGATTTCATCGCCTCGGTGACGCTGGTGGGCGCCTGCATGCGCAGGCGGTCTTCGTCGATGGTGGTGACGGAATAACTTGTCTCCGCCTTGGTACGCGTGTCCACGCCCGAGCGCGCGGTAACCACGACATTCTCCAGCGATGTGGCTTTCTTTTCGGGGGCGTTTTGATTGTCGGGAGCGGTTGACTGGTCTTGCGCGAAGGCTGGAAGGGCGAGTGCGCCCACGGCGACGAACAGGGCGACGCGCACGGCGCGGCGCAGGATCAGGGAAGACATGGCAGTGGACGACTCCGGTAAGGAACGAAGACGGCAACGGGAAGGTTCACGCCGTGGGGACGGCGCTT
>NZ_DATHFX010000196.1:0-6679 GCF_035317885.1 Pinirhizobacter sp. | reverse complement strand
CTCGTCCAGTTCAATAGCGGTGCAGAGCCGTATCTGCAATTGTTCCCGGCTGCCCTAGCGCCCTTGTCCCTGCTCACGAGCCAGCGGCCGGGGACCGAACGGGTTGCGTGGTGGAGAAGGCGTCGGTGAAGGCGTGGGTATGCTGGCCCGGGCGTTTTCGTCAACTGCCTGCCGCAGTACCTGTGGATTGGCCGCGAGCAACGCGGCCACCGCTTCGATTTGACGCACCTGCTCGGCGCGGGCTTGCGCCGCGACCTGCTGCTCGAACTGATGGTCGGCGTCCCGCTGGCTATCGGCTGGAGGTGTATGGCTCATCGTTCGTCCCTTTTGGACAAGGCAGGCGAAGATATTCTGCCGTGGATGCGTCCGCGATCCAGTCCACGAGGGCGGGAATTCGAAAAGTTCCAGTGGTTTTGGCATCATCCCACCGCGTCGCGACCATCCTGCGGGCGCGGCGGGTGAATTGTCCGGGCATGGCGCAGCAGCCATAATCGGCCGGTCCCCCCACGGAAACTTCCCATGGCCTACCCTGGCAAGGCGCGGTTCGCCGCCGAACTCGATGCCATCCGCGAACAGGGCCTGTTCAAGGCTGAACGCATCATCACCTCGCCCCAGTCGGCCGAGATCACCCTCGCCGATGGGCGAAAGGTGCTGAACTTCTGTGCGAACAACTACCTTGGGCTTGCCGACCATCCCGATGTGATTGCCGCTGCGAAGGATGCGCTCGATACCCACGGTTTCGGCATGGCCTCGGTGCGCTTCATCTGCGGCACGCAAGACCTGCACAAGGAGCTGGAGCGCAAGATCGCCGAGTTCTTCGGTACCGAGGACACCATCCTTTACGCGGCCTGCTTCGATGCCAACGGCGGCCTGTTCGAGCCGCTGTTGGGCGAAGAGGATGCGATCATTTCCGATGCGTTGAACCACGCCTCGATCATCGACGGCATCCGGCTGTGCAAGGCCAAACGCTTCCGCTACGGCAACTGCGACATGGCCGACCTCGAGCAGCAGCTCAAGGACGCCGACGCCGCCGGTGCGCGCACCAAGATCATCACCAGTGACGGTTCATTTTCGATGGACGGCTTCATTGCGCCGCTGGATGAAATCACCGCGCTGGCGAAGAAATACGATGCCCTGGTGCATATCGACGAATGCCATTGCACCGGGTTCCTGGGCGACACCGGCCGGGGCGCTGCCGAAGTGCACGGCGTGATGGACAAGATCGATATTTTCACCGGTACCCTGGGCAAGGCGCTGGGTGGTGCGCTGGGCGGCTTCACCACCGGCCGCGCTGAGATCGTCGAGATGCTGCGCCAACGCTCGCGGCCTTACCTTTTCTCCAATTCCCTGCCCCCGCACGTGGTCGCCGCGGGTATCAAGGTGTTCGACATGCTGTCCTCCGCGGGCGACCTTCGCCGGAAGGTCAAGGACAACACCGCATACTTCCGCCAGAAAATGACCGAGGCCGGCTTCGACATCCGTCCAGGCGTGCATCCGATCGTGCCGGTGATGGTGTACGACGCGAAGAAGGCGCAGGCCATGGCCAGCGCCCTCCTGGACGAAGGCATCTATGTCACCGGGTTCTTCTTCCCCGTGGTTCCGAAGGACCAGGCGCGCATCCGCACGCAAATGAGCGCGGCCCATAGCCGCGACCACCTGGACAAGGCGATCGCGGCGTTCACGCGGGTGGGCAAAAGCCTGGGCATCGTCGCTTAAGGCTTACCTTGCAGGCCCCTGCTCCCTGCCCGGTGGCTTGCGCTGGAAGGGTGAGGGCGTCCTCTGGATGGAACCTGGCGGCAGGAAGGGCGGATTGCCGCCCTCCACCGGGTGCGGCTCAGGCACGGGTTTCATGGGTCGGTCGCGATGGTTAGGCAGTTGCATGGGATGTCTCCTAAAGGTTCTGTCGAAGCTGTCTTAGCGCGTGAAGCCACGGCCGGTATGGCGCGGTGGCGAATCGGGGGGACTAAACCGCCCGCCCGTGGATCCCGCCGGACTGGGTGCGCGATCGGCGGTCATCTGGGCCGCGAGTGGCGAGCCTGGAGACGGTGAGCGAAGGGTCCAGACGGAACCTTCTCGCGACGTGAAGGACGTCATCGATGGCGTCGATGCGGCAGATGAGAACGGGAACGGTCGCGCCGATGGCGGCAACGTAGCTACGTGCCCGCGCTGCGACGACGAATCACTGGCCCACGCCCTGGATGAATCCGACGCCCACGAGGAATTCGAATCGACCGTCAGGCTCGACGACATGGCTTCCGCAAGGTGGAAAACCGGCCCTCGCGAAGTGTTCGCAGATGACGACGGCGGCGAACTCTCCGCCGACTGGCTGTGATAGGTCTGCTGGCTGCGTACGGATGACGCGTCGGACCTGGTTGGACTGCTGCTCATTGCTTGGCTCCTTTCCATGGCAACGGACCTGAAGACGGCCCGCGTGCGTTTAAATCCAAATGGCAAGCGTGGCCCACGCACGTCGGCGATTCAATTCCCCGACTGGAAAATCCGAATCATTCGGACGAAGGCAAGCACTCGGTGCGCGAGGATTCAACGCCTGAGCATTTCCACTTCGGCGGCATCGAGCCGTCGCCAGCTACCCTTGCCCAGGTCGCCCAGCGCGAGCTCGCCGATGGCAACGCGTACGAGGCGGACCACGTCGAACCCGAGCACGCCGAACATCCGCCTGATATGGCGATTGCGGCCTTCGTCGAGCACGATCTCCAGCCATGCCTGGCGCGGGCCGTGGCGCAGGATGCGGACGGCCCGCGCCCGCAGGACCTCCCCGCCATCCTCCACGCCACCCAGCATGATCCGGCAGGCTTCTTCGTCCGGCGTACCACGTACCTGCACGTGGTAGGTCTTTTCCTTGCCGGACGACGGGTCGGTGATTCCGGCAGCCCATGCCGTGTCGTTGGACATCAGCAGCAGGCCCTCGCTGGCCTTGTCCAGCCGGCCGACCGGGCCGATCCACGGCAAGGATGCCTCCCGCAGCAGCGAATAAACGGTGGCGCGTCCCTTCTCGTCCTGGGCCGTCACCACAAGGCCGCGCGGTTTGTTCAAGGCGATGTAGACGAAGCTTTCCTGGCTGGCGGCGGCGTTGTCCACGGTGACCTTGTCGCGGCCCATGACAACTGGGAATTCCGGGTCCCGCTGCACGCGCCCGTTGACGCGCACGCGACCATCGCGCACCCAGGTGCCGGCCTGGCTACGCGAGCATAGGCCAAGTTTGGAGAGAACCCGTGCCAGGCCGTGACGCGGCGCCGGCGCGGCGGTGGTGAGGTTGGTCATGGGCAAAGCGTAGCGCATCGGTATCAATTCGCCCGAGCATGCGCATCGCGCAATCCTGGGCTTGTTGGAACAAAACGCAAAATCATGTCATGCGGGTTGTGCGCAGGTGAGCGCGGATCGATAGTCGGCGGTTTCGCCAATCAGGACGGCATCATGAAACAACTTCAATCGCACGCATGCCTGGCCGCGGGGGATATCCGATGAGTTCGCCTTCACGTAACGGGAACGACAGCCCGCCCTCACCGAACGAATGGACGCCACCGCGGAGTCCCCTGGACGCATTGGTCCACCGCCTGGGCGCCATGACCACGAACGGGCAACACCAGGGCCAGGGCCAGGCGCCCGCCGATACCGTGCGGGTGGTCCCGGGGCCGCAACCGCAGCTAGCTCGGCCGGGACATGCCTTTCTTCCTTCACGCTCTCCCACGCCACCCACACCAGGCCGCGATGATGCCAGCACGCCGTCCTTGACACGGGCAAGCACACCCGCCTCGTCGGCACCTTCGACGCCACGGTTCGGGCGGCGGGATAGCGACGCGCCACGGGAACGCGAGAGGTAGCTCTGGCAAAAGACAAAAAAAAGCCCGGCTTGCGCCGGGCTTTTTCGTATTGCTTGCGGGTCGCTTACTTCTTGACCTGCAGTTCCGTACGACGGTTGCGAGCGCGGCCATCGGCCGTGTCGTTGCTGTCGATCGGGTCGGCTTCGCCGTGGCCGATCGGGCCGTCGAGGCGGTCGGCGGTGATGCCGTGGGCCGTCAGGTAGTCGTACACGATCTTCGCACGACGCTCGGACAGGCTCTGGTTGTAGGCATCCTTACCGACGCTATCGGTGTAGCCGGCGACCGTGACATGGACCTGCGGGTAACGCTGCAGGGTGTCGACAGCCTGGTTCAGCACGCCCATCGAGTCGGAGGTCGGCTCCTGCAGGGTCTTCTCGATGTTGCCACCCATTTCATTCTTCTTCGGGTGGTCGAACTTGAAGTTGACGCCACGCAGGTCGATGACAACCTGCTGCGGGCAGCCGTCCGGACCGACGATGGTACCGGCAGGCGTGCTCGGGCACTTATCTTCGCAATCGTTAACACCATCGCCATCGCTGTCGAGGGTGGAGCAATCCGGGGCAGCCGGAGGCGGAGCGGCAGCCGGGGCAGGAGCGGCGGGCGGAGCGCCGAAGCGCGAAACCACGCTGAAGCCCAGGAACCAGTCGCCGTAGCCATTCTCGCCGCGGTTGGTCTTGTCGTCCCAATCGTAACGGTAGCCACCCTCGACACGGATGTCGGAGGAGTCGGTGATGGTCTTGGACACGCCGACGCCCAGTTCAGCAGCCGGAGCCCAGCCCTTGTCGTCGGCGTTGGTGTGGTAGCTGCCCATCACGCCGGCCAGCAGGTACGGACGCCATGCGTCCCACGCACCAGCGTAGAAGCGGGCAGCCACGCCGTAGTTGTTGTTCGACCAGTTGCCAGCGCCGTCACGATCACGCTTGGTGCGGTCGATGAACAGGTCGATGGAGGCGTTCGACGAAATGAACTTACCCACGCCCAGGCCGTAGTACACCTGACGGCTGTTGGTGTTGCGGTCGGTGTCGTTGTAGTAGCCGCCCACGGTCGGCGCAATGTACCAACGACCATCATAGGTGGTCGTCGACGTGCTGCTTGCCGTGTCGGCAGTGGTGTCCTGCGCGTGAACGGCACCCACGCCGCCCAGGGCCAGGCCGATCAGCAAAAACAAGCCCTTACGATTCATCGGTGTCTCCTCGTTATTGGTATTCGCGTCCGCGCTCCACCCCAGACGGAAATCGCGCGTAGAACGTCTATTCCTGAGTTTTTTTACGGAGGCTGTTTCCGCCCCTCGCAAACATCCCGTTAAGCGGGCTGCGGCAGTTTAGCAAAAATCAAACAATTGAACAGCCGCAGCTCACCTTCGTTCATATTCGAGTCACAGCAATGTTCAAACCGTGAAGAGACCCAGGAATTGGCTCACCGGCATGGCATCGAGGCTGGCCGGATCAGCCGTGGCGGCCAGGATCCTGGCCGCCTGGTGCTGGGGCAGGTAACCCTTGAGCGCGCCTTCAAATTTCTTCAGCAGGACCGGAATACCTTCGGCCCGGCGGCGGCGATGACCAATGGGATAGTCAATGGAAACTTTCTCGGTGCTGGAGCCATCCTTGAAAAATACCTGGATGGCATTGCCGATATAGCGTTTTTCGGCATCGAAATAATCGGTAGTAAACCGGGGATTTTCCGAAACCTGCATTTTATTGCGCAGCGCGTCGATTCGGGGATCGGCTGCTACGTCGTCGTTATAATCATCGGCGGTGAGACGCCCGAAGATCAGTGGCACGGCCACCATGTACTGGATGCAATGGTCGCGATCGGCATAGTTGGCCAGGGGG
This sequence comes from Pinirhizobacter sp., assembly GCF_035317885.1. Taxonomy (GTDB): domain Bacteria; phylum Pseudomonadota; class Gammaproteobacteria; order Xanthomonadales; family Rhodanobacteraceae; genus Pinirhizobacter. The sequence goes on along the minus strand of NZ_DATHFX010000196.1, from coordinate 1,005 downwards.
CCGGTCTTGTCGATGATGCGCACGCCCGCTTCCTGGGTTTCGATGACGATTTTCTCGATGTCATCCAGGCGGCCGGCGACCTTGCCGTGCAGCTGCATGGCGCATTCAACCGCCGTCTGGGCATGGAATTCGGCCGGGTAGCTGATCTTGAGCAGCACGTTTTCCATCACGTAGCTGCCGAAGGGCCGTTCAAACGTGAACGCGTTGCCCTTGAAGGCGACGTCGTAGTAACCCCAGGTCTTGGCCGAGAGAGCCGACGGGTAACCCACTACGCCGCGATATACGGCGTTGATGGCGTGTGTAACTGCGCGACGGCATGCGTCACCGGCAGCCCAGCTCTTGCGCGGACCGGTGTTGGGGGCATGGCGGTAGGTACGCAGGGCGCCGTTGTCGATCCAGCTATGCGATACGGCGGTGGTGATCTGCTCCTTGTCGCCGCCCAACATCGCCGTGGCCACCGCGGTGGAGGCCAGGCGGACCAGGATCACGTGATCCTGGCCGACGCGGTTGAAGCTGTTCTGAAGGGCATAGCAGCCCTGGATTTCGTGCGCCTTGATCGCCCAGGTCAGGACATCGCGCACGGTCGGGCCCTTGCCCCCTTCCCGCTCGGCCTTACGACCCAGGTAGTCGGCCACGGCCAGGATGGCGCCGAGGTTGTCCGAAGGATGGCCCCATTCGGCGGCAAGCCAGGTGTCGTTGAAATCCAGCCAGCGCACCTGGGTGCCGATGGCAAAGGCGGCCTGGACGGGATCCAGTTGGTGCGAGGTACCCGGTACGCGGGCGCCGCCGGGAAGGTCAGCACCAGGTACCAGGGGACCCAGGTGCTTGACGCACTCGGGGAATTTCATTGCCAGCATGGCGCAACCGAGCGAATCGAGCAGCATGTAGCGGGCGGTGGTGAACGCCTCGGGCGAGTCGATGCGGTAGTCGGTGACGTAGTTGGCGATGTCGACCATGGCCTGGTCGGGATCGGGTCGGACGGCAGAACGGATGTCGTGATGGGAC
>NZ_DATHFX010000195.1:0-5271 GCF_035317885.1 Pinirhizobacter sp. | reverse complement strand
CACCCACCGCGGATGGCAAGTGGTCCCCACGCTGAAGAACGCGATCAACGAGCATGCGGACCTTCCCGTCATCGCCTACGATGGCAACCCCAGCACCTCCGATGGACATGCATTCGCCCTGGTCGGATTCAACACGAAAGGCTTCGTGGTGCAGAATTCATGGGGCAAGGAATGGGGCGGCGGCGGCTTTGCCGTGCTCAGCTACGGTGACTGGCTGGCCAATGGCATGGATGCCTGGGTCGCGGCGATGGGCGTGCCCGGGGTGATGCAGGGACAGATCGTCGGCGCCAGCAAAGGCGCTGGCGGCAAACGCGCGGGCCTGGACAAATCCCAATGGTGGGACGAGGCCACCGCGCTCGAGCACAGCGTGGTGTTCAAGGACGACGGGCGCGTGGACACCTATGTCACCCAGGACCACCTGAGCATCAACCTGCAGTACCAGGCGGCGGTGCTGCCGGACCAATGGTTCCGTACCAGCAAGCAGCGCAAACAGCGCCTGGTGATCTATGCCCACGGCGGCCTCAACAGCCAGGAAGCAGCGATTACGCGGGCCCAGGCGATGGGGCGCTATTTCATCGGCAACGGCTGCTACCCATTGTTCATGGTGTGGAAGACCGGCCTTTGGGAAACCATCAGTGCCGGGCTGGGGCACCTGATTTCGCCGACGGCAGGGCCGGCTGGGGCAGGCTTCACCGATGCCTCGGATCTGGTGATCGAACGCGGGCCCGGACGCCTCGTCGGAAAACACATCTGGTCGGGCATGAAGACCCAGGCGCTCGATTGCAGCCTGCCCACGCGCGGCATGGACCAGCTCGTCGGTGCGATTGCGTCGCTTGCAACGACATGGCCAAAGCTTGAAGTGCACGTGATCGGCCATTCGGCGGGGTCGATCTTCCTGGGCTACCTGCTCGACCTTTTGGCCCAGCGCAAGCTGGCCGATCAGGTGGCATCGGCGCACCTGTATGCGCCGGCCTGCACCGTGGCGTTCGCCAACCAGTACTACGCAACGCACGATGCACTCATGCACAACCTCTACATCGACCTGCTCACTGATCGCAACGAACTGGACGACAATGTAGGTCCGTATCGCAAATCCCTGCTTTACCTCGTGTCCAATGCCCTGGAAACGGACATCCATTCGCCGATCCTCGGCCTGGCGAACGTGATGGACCCCTCCTACACGCAGTGGGACGGCACATCGGTCACCGACGCCGCGCTACGCGCGTGGCGCCGTGCGGCCGATGACACCGGGCTTGCCGATCGCACACGACCGGTGATTGCCCCGACGGTGCCGGTCAAGCGCGGCAAGGTCATTCCCGCGTCCCACGGAAGCTTCGACAACAACACCACCGTGTTCGGCCGCACCCTCACTCGTATCACCGGAGCGAACCTGGCCATGCCCGTGGATGATCTGGAAGGCTTTTGAGGATCGGCGTAAGGTCAATGGATGACCTTCGATCCGCACCGCCGCACGGTACTGAAATACTCAGCCGCAGCCTGCACCGCCGCCCTGGCCCGTCCCGGCATGGCCTTCATGCCCACGGCCGCAGGCCCCGCGACGCCTGCGCTGGCCGAGCTTGATTACTCGCAGGTAAAGCTCACCGGTCCGCTGGATGACCAGGGGCGCGAAGCCCTCCGCGTGCTGATGGGGATGGATGAAAATGCCCTGCTGCGGCCGTTCCGCATGCGCGAGGGCCTGGCCGCTCCCGGCGAGGAACTGCCCGGCTGGTACGGCACCTATGCCTTCGCCCCCGGTGCCAACTTCGGCCAATGGGTCAGCGGCCTGGCTCGCTACTACGCGATCACCGGCGATGAAGCCACGCGGGCCAAGCTCGGCCGGCTGGTGAAGGGCTACGCCGACACCGTGGGGCCGGAGGGCAAGTTCTACCGCGACAACCGCTTTCCCTCGTACACCTACGACAAGCTCGTAGGCGCGATGGTCGACGCCCGGCGCCTGGCCAACGACGACCATGCCCTGGCTGCGCTCAAGCGCAGCAACCAGGCCGCCTTGCCTTACCTGCCCCCGCGCGCCGTACCACGCAACGAACACGCACTCGCCGGCGAAGACTTCAGCCAGCACGCCTGGGACGAGAGCTACACCATCCCGGAGAACCAGTTCCTGGCCTGGCGCCTTACCGGCGACCCGCTGCACCGGCGCCTGGGCCAGCGCTTCCTGTACGACGATTTCTTCGGGCCACTGGCCCGCGGTCACAACGTACTGCCCGGCAAGCATGCCTATAGCCACGTCAATGCGCTCAGTTCCGCCGCGCAAGCCTACGCCACGCTGGGCGACGCAAGATACCTCGCCGCGGCGCAGCACGGCTTCGACTTCGTCGATGCGCAAAGCTACGCCACCGGCGGCTGGGGCCCGGACGAACACTTCGTGCAACCTGGCACCGGCGCGCTGGCCACGAGCCTGGTGAAGGAACACAAGAGTTTCGAGACACCGTGCGGCTCGTACGCGCACTTCAAGCTCACCCGCTACCTGCTTCGCGCCACGCGCGATGCCCGTTACGGCGACAGCATGGAACGGGTGATGTACAACACCATTCTTGGAGCCAAGAATATCCAGGCCGACGGACACGCCTTCTACTACTCCGACTACACCCGGCAGGCAGAGAAAACCTTCCATCCCGACCACTGGCCGTGTTGTTCGGCGACGCTGCCGATCGTTGCCGCCGACTACCGCATCAGTACTTACTTCAGGGATGCCGAGGGCCTGTACGTCAACCTGTACGTACCCGGCGAAGTCACCTGGCGCCAGGGTGGCAGCGACGCACACCTGACAGTGGACACCCACTACCCCTATCGCAGCGCCATCGCCATCACCGTGGGCACCGCCACCCCGCAAACCTTCGCCCTGCGCCTGCGCATCCCGGCGTGGGCCGATGGCGCCAGCCTGCGGGTGAACGGCAAGCCGATGCCGGTAGAGCCTGGCAGTTTCGCCCAGATCCGCCGGCAGTGGCGCGGCGGCGACCGCATCGAACTGGAGCTGCCGCTGGCCATGCGCCTGCAGGTCATCGAAGACGGCCACGATGAGAGCGTGGCACTGCTGGCAGGCCCCCTGGTGCTGATGCGCATGATCGACAATGGCAACTTGGCCACCACCCGCCGTGAACTGCTGATGGCCAAGGACAGCGGCCGCGGCCAATGGCGCCTGCCCGACGGCGGCCGGATGCGAAGCTTCCCGGACATCACCGACCAGCCGTACCGGACCTACCAGGACGTGACGGGATAGCAGCCACGCCCCCGCGCCGTGCGATGATCCGGCCACGCATCGTAAGGCGAGGGGGCGCGGATGGGTCGGTGGCTGGTGTTGTCCTTGGTGGGACTGTGCTTATCGGGCATGGCCGTGGCGGCCCGTGCCGACATCTACCGTTGCAACCGCAACGGCCAGGTTTCATACCAGCAGGCGCCTTGCGAGGCAGGGTCGGCCAACGTGCGGCTGCAGGGAGAAAACGCTTCCTCATTGCTCCTGGGCTGCTACGACGTGGCCTCGCAACCCGGTATCCGCCTCACCCGCCGTTCCGAGGACGACTACGTGATGACCGGCGGCGGCACCGCCGCCACGCGCATGCGCCCGGCCACCGTCGACGAACGCACGCAAGTGGGCCGGGCCTACCATCTGGTGGTAGCTGAAGGCGTGGTGATGCAGGATGATGCCGGGGAAATCTCCCACGGCATCTACCACGGCCAGAATGCCCAGCGCGAGGATGTCTTCTTCGTCCACCTGCCGTTTGCCACCGGCATCATCACCAAACGCGCCACCTGCGACAGTCAGGCGCAATGACGCGACCCAGACGGGGTCAGAGTAATCACTCTGACCCCCACAGCGCAGCAACAGGGGAAAACGATGACGGTACCGTCGCTGTCGGTGGGAAGGATCATGCTTCGCCTGCTGGGGCTGGCCATCGTTGCACTGGTGGTGCTGGCGGCCTGGAAGCGGCCCGATCGCGCGCTGAACATCGCCATGGCCAGTGCCGCCGAATCACTGTGCAGCGGCGTGTTCGTTTCCCACCTGGAAGAAAAGCGCGTGTTCGCCGAAAGCGTCGCCTCGCAACCGGGACTGCATCCGCTGTTGCGCGGCATGAAGACGGTCGTCGACGGCAACACGATCACCGTGCGCTGGCATGGCGGATTCGAAGCGAAAGCCACCTACTATCCGGGCTACGGATGCGCGCTGCCGTTGCGCACGCCATCGGCGGCGACGCTCGCGGCCGCGCGAGCGCTCCCACCGGCGCCTGTCGAAGCTCCCGTGCAGCCGGGCGATGCCGCCATGCAGGCTGCACTGGCCGCTGCCTTCGTCGAGCCCGCCCAGGGACCTCGCCGCAACGTGCACGCCATCGTCGTGCTGCATCGGGGGCAGATCGTCGCCGAACGCTATGCCGATGGCTTCACCCCCGAAACGCCACAGATCGGCTATTCACTGGGCAAATCCGTGGTGCACGCACTGGTGGGCATCCTGGTGCGCCAGCATCGCCTGGACACCGCAGCGCCGGCGCCCGTCGCCGCGTGGCGTGATGCCGCCGACCCACGCCACGCCATCACCATCGATCAGCTCCTGCGCATGGAAAGCGGCCTGGATTTTCCCGAGGCCGATACGGGCTTCGATCCGGTATCGCGAATGATGTTCGCCACGCGCGACATGGCCGCGTACGCGGCCTCCGCACCGCTGGCCTCACCGCCGGGCACGCAATGGGAATACACCAGCGGCAACACGCTCATCGTCTCGGGCATCATCCGCGACACATTGGGAGGCGGCGCTCCAGCGCTACTGGCGTTTGCCCACGCGGAACTGTTCAAACCGCTTGGCATGGAACACGTGCTGATGGAGTTCGACGGTGCACAGAGCCTGATCGGCTCGACCCGCGTGTATGCCTCGGCCCGCGATTGGGCACGCTTGGGCCAGCTTTACCTGGACGACGGCATGGCCGCTGGCCGCCGCATCCTGCCTGAGGGCTGGGCCGCGTCCGCGGGCAAGCGCACGCTGGGCGCGCTGTACGGTTCGGGGTTCTGGTCGAACGTGGGCCCCGGAAATGAATCCATCGACGGCTTGCCCGCAGACGCGTACTTCGCCTCGGGCAAGGACGGCCAGCGCGTGCTGATCGTGCCGTCGGACCAGCTGGTGATCGTGCGGCTGGGGTCGACGGTGGATCCACCCCGCTACGACATGAAAGGCCTCGTGAAACTGGTAGCTGATGTGCGCGCCGCCTGCTGCAAGAATTCGCCCACGCACTAACGGTCGGAAGCCCGAGCGAAATTAACGGGTAA
>NZ_DATHFX010000194.1:0-4539 GCF_035317885.1 Pinirhizobacter sp. | reverse complement strand
CGAGACCGCCGCGGTCCAATAGACCCGATCGACCTTGCCGCGGATGACGTGTATGTCTGCCTCGAGGCCGTCCATGCGGTGATCGAGTCGGTCGACGCGCTGTTCGAGACGGTCGATGCGCTGGTCCAGCGCAGTCACCCTGTCATCGAGCCGATCGACCTTGTTCTCGAGCCTGACCATCGACACGCGTATATCGCTAAGTGCCTCGAAGATACGAAAAAAGACCTCCGACTGATCGCGCAATGAAGCATCAGCAGGGCGGGACACGTCCAGCGACGGGCGAGGGTCCGGCAGAAGGATCTCGTTCATGGGAGTCGAAACAACACGCGCTACAAGAGTTGCTTGATCTTGCCCGATCCAATCATCTGGCACAGTCGGATTCCGACCTTTTGCTAACCCGCCTTACCCGACGACGACGAAGGCGCCGGCGCTTCTGGCGCAGCCGACGCCTGCTGCGTCGACTGCGACAAGCCCGCCGTACCCTCGGCATCCAGGGCGAAACTCACATTCCCACCCGAAGCGACGGACGTCTGCACGTCGGACTTTCCAGACGAACAGGTACCCCGCTGCTCCACTGCCACGTCGTGGTTTCCCGCCGGTACGTGGAACACCGCGCGCTCGCCGATCTCTATCTGCCCGGCTACCTTGTTATCGATATAGATCGCGTTCGAGCAGCCACCCCCGAACACACCGTTGGCACGCTCGAAGGTGACGGTGGCATCGCCGTCGGTGGGCAACTGGTAAAGGTATAGCCGGCTCGAGGTGGCATCGCGGATGGTGTTGTCGTGGGTGATGCAACCGGCGAGCGTGGCGACGGCGAGGACAAGGACGATGCGTTGCATGGCGGGGCTCCTGGCACCAGGGTTACCCGGGGAAGGGTGCCCCGCCTGCCGTCGACCGCGGGTGAACTCAAGCCACCTCGGCCACTACCCGGTAGCAAGGCACGTACGCCGATCCACCCGGCAACTTCATGCGGTGCTGCACCACGAAGGCTTTCAGGAGGTTGTCCAGGTTACGCATGATCTCAGCCTCGCCATCGATCACGAACGGACCATAGGCTTCGATTGCCCTCACGCCTTCGTCTTTCACGTTACCGGCCACGATTCCCGAGAACGCACGGCGCAGGTCCGCCGCCAGTTCGTGCCGCGGGCGGCCGCGACGCAGGTTCAGGCCAGCCATCGCCTCGTGCGTGGGGTGGAACGGCAGCTGGAACGGTAGCGGCACATGCAGCGACCAGTTGAAGAAGAAGGCGTCCTTGGTGTCCAGGCGATGGTTGCGGACCTTCTCGATACCACGCTGCATCACGTGCGCCACGGCGGTGGGGTTGTCCACGATGATCTGGTAGTGCCTGGCCACGTCGTCGCCGAGGGTCAGGCGCAGGAACTGGTCGATCTGCTCGAAATAGGCGGCCGAATCCTTAGGCCCGGTGAAAATCAGCGGGAACGGCGCGCCGGCATTGTCCGGGTGCAGCAGGATGCCCAGCAGGTACAGGATCTCCTCGGCGGTGCCCACGCCACCGGGGAACACGATGATGCCGTGGCCCATGCGGACGAAGGCCTCCAGGCGCTTCTCGATGTCCGGCATGATCACCAGGTTGTTGACGATCGGGTTCGGCGACTCCGCGGCAATGATGCCCGGCTCGGTAATGCCGATGTAGCGGTTGTGGCGGCGGCGCTGCTTGGCGTGGGCGATGTTCGCGCCCTTCATCGGGCCCTTCATCGCACCCGGACCGCAACCGGTGCAGATGTCCATGCCGCGCAGGCCCAGCTGGTAGCCCACGCGCTTGGTGTACTCGTATTCATCGCGCGAAATGGAATGGCCGCCCCAGCACACCACCAGGTTCGGATCCACCTGCGGCTTCAGCATCCGCGCATTGCGCAGGATCTCGAACACCGCATGGGTAATGCCAACGGTGTCGTCCAGGTCGAAGTTGCCGCTTTCCAGCTGCGCCGATACGTACACGATGTCCCGCACCACGGCCACCAGCAGTTCGTTGATGCCGCGGATGATCTGACCGTCGACGAAGGCCTGTTCGGGCGCGTTGGAAAGCTCGATCTTGATGCCGCGGTCCTGTTGCAGCACCTGGATGTCGAAGTTGGGATATTGCTCGAACATCGAGCGCGGATCGTCGCCGATATTCCCTGAGGTGAGTACGGCCAGAGCGCAGCGGCGCAACAGCATGTGCAGGCCCGACCCGCTGGCATCGCGCAGGCGCGCCACCTCGTTGCGGGAGAGGATATCCAGGCCACCGGCCGGGGAGATGCGCGCGCTTACCGTGCGCAGGGGGCCGGTAGCGCCGGCAACGTGATCATTCATGGATGGTTCCTCAGGTCAGCCGTTTAGCTTGGCGCGGCTGGGGCGCCGAGGTCAAGGAGCGGCCAAAAAAAACCGGCACCCTCGCGGGCGCCGGCTTTAAGTCGTACAAAACGCAACTACTTAGAACGTATAGCGGACGGTGGCCAGGATCGACCAGCGGGACACCGGGTTGGCCTTGGTGGCGCTGTTGTCGGTCGGGGCGTCGTAGAACGTCTTCAGGCCCGGCTGGTAGTTACCGTTGGCATCGGTGGGCAGCTTGTAGATGTACTTGCCGTCCGCGCCGACGCCGGCGTAGTCGGCCAGGTTGCGGGTGTACGGGAAGCCGATGTAGTCCTGCTGGCCCCAGTGCTTGTTCATCAGGTTCAGCACGTTGTAGAAGTCGAGGCGAAACTCGCCCTTGTTGCCACGGAAGAAGCCCGGGATTTCCTGGGTGAAGGAAAGATCGAGCTGGTTCACCCAGGCCGACACCGCACCGTTGCGACGGACAACCTTGCCCTGTTTGTCCTTGAGGTAGTCGTCGTGCTGGATGTAGTCGTAGAACTGGTCGACGACCTTCTGCGCGGTGCCTGCGGCGAAGTTCACATCGCCGCGGTTCGGGATGTAAGCCAGGTCGCCACGGTAGCTGTCGCCATTGGCATCGGTACCGAACACCCAGCTGTACGGCACGCCGCTGTGGCCATCGTAGAACGCACTGATGGTGGTGGCGTAGTCGCCGAAGAAATTATGCGACCAGGCGAGCGAAGCATTCAGGCGCTGGGCGATGTTGGTGTTGGACGTGGAGGCCACGTTTTCGTTGACGTTGTACCAGGCGCTGTTGCTGAAATTGGAGGTGGCCTGGCTGGAGGTGCCCGGGTTTACTTCCGTGGCGTGCGCCGCGGTCGCCGCGATCGACGCTGACCAGCCGTCGGCAAACGGCTTGGTGAACGACAGCGTGATGGCGTCGGACTGGCCCTTGTCGGTGTTCAGCAGTTCCGTCACGCCCTGGGCGAAGCGACCGTCGGCACGCGAACGCGCCAGCGCCGATGCGGTGTTACCCACGGAGTTGACAGCGCCCGTGCAGGTGGCACCCGTCGCGCCGCCGACCGGCGTGGCGCCGCCGATGCAGCCGTTGTAGGTGAAGCGGCCATCCGGGAGGATGCCCGTCGGCGAACCGATGTTGAGGTTGTTGTAGTAGAACGCGTTACGCGTCTGCAGGTGCTGCCATTCCAGGGTACCGATGATGCCCATCCAGGGCAGCTCGCGATCGAACGCCAGCGACGACTTCCACACGCTGGGAAGCTGGAAATCAGGCGCCACGGTATCGACGGCCATCTGCGGCAGCACGCCGGCGCCGGAGGTGTTCTGGCTGTGCGGATCGGAACTGAAAGCCGGGCACGGCACCGTCTGCTTGCCCAGCGAGCACTGGCCATTGGCAAGGCGCTCGTAGTGGTAGGTGACGATGTTGATGCCGTTGTTCTGGTACGGGTTGGTCATCCACACCGTGGGCGGGCTGGACTGGAACAGGCCCACGCCGCCACGCAACTGCGTCTTGTAGTCGCTGTCGAACTTGTAGTTGAACGACAGGCGCGGCTCGACCAGCTTGCTGCCGTTGATCGTGGTCGCGTTGCTGAAGCCGAACTGCTGCTGGAAGGTCCCGTTGTACAGCGGCTTGTCGTCGGTGGCATAGCGGTTGACGCGGAAGCCGTAATGCAGCGACAGGTTGTCCGTGGCCTGCCAGGTGTCCTGCAGGAAGAACGTGTACTGCTTCAGCTCCCACTTGGCGGCGATGTCGCCAAGGGAATAGCCCGGTGCCGGCTGGTAGAGGTCGTACGTGTTGTAGGCACCGGTGTCCAGGCCATTGATGCCGTAGAAATTGTACGACCCGAATTCCGTGCGACCGAACAGGTTGTAGATGCTGTTGCGCTCGAACTCCACGCCGCCCTTCACGGTGTGGTCGCCCAGGTACAGCGTGCCGGCCCAGAAAGCGTTGAAGGTGCGCACGCGGGCGGCGTTGTAGTGGCTGAACTGGTCTTCGCCCAGGTTCACGGTGGGGCCGGTGGCGGTACCAGCGTTGTTCACGCGCACGGTGAGCATCGGCTGCTGCGCGTCGACCGAACGGAACAGGTCGAAGTCGGAGTAGCCCAGCTTGGTCTCGGTCGAGAAGATATCGTTCCAGTCGTCGAACAACTGCAGCGTGTAGTTCTTGATGTTGGTGTTGGTGGTGTACCAGTAGCTGGAAAGGCC
>NZ_DATHFX010000193.1:0-5421 GCF_035317885.1 Pinirhizobacter sp. | reverse complement strand
GGGTTGCGCGGCAAGGCCCCGGTCGAGGCCGTGATCGAGCGGCTGGGCCTGGGCCCGATGGCCCGGCGCGTGGCAGGCGTGCTATCCCAGGGCCAGCGCCAGCGACTGGGCTTGGCCTGCGCGCTGCTGCACGATCCGGCCCTGCTGGTGCTGGACGAACCGGCCAATGCACTGGATCCGGTACAGACCGCCGAACTTCGCAGCATCATCGCCGAGCGCGCCGCCGCCGGTTGCGCGGTCATCCTTTCCACACACGTGCTGGCCGAAGTCACGGCCGTATGCACGCGCGCGGCCATCGTGCACCAGGGCCGCCTGCGCCATGACGGGCCACTGGCCACGGATGCTGACCGCCAGACCCTGGACAAGACGTTCTTCACCATCGCCACCGGCGCGGAGGCTGCATGAGCGTCACGGCGGTCGCCCATCTTGAACTGCGCCGCTTGCGCGTGCGCCCCCTGGCCTGGTTGCTGGCCGCCCTCACACTGGGCTGGCTTGCATGGCGGTATCTGTTCCTGCTGGACACCTTCATGAAGATGCAGGTGAAGCTGGCGGCGATGGCCGACGGTCCGGGCTTCACCGACCTTGTCGCCGTGCCGCTGCTGGCGGAGTTGCTGCAGCTGTCGTTCGTGGTGGTGCCGTTGATGACGATGACGCTCATTGCCAGTGACCGCCGCCAGGGCACGCTTCCGCTGCTGCTTTCCACCGGCCAGCCGCCCTCGCACATCGTGTTGGGCAAATACCTGGCCGCGCTGTGCTGGCTGGCGCTGTGGCTGTTGCTGGCACTGGCGATGCCGCTGGCGTTGGCAGGATCGGTACACCTGGACTTCGGCAAGCTTGCCGCAGCCACCTTGGGCTGCGCCCTGATGATGGCAACGCTCGCCGCCATCGGCATCGCCTGCTCGGCTTTCACCGCGCAGGCCGCCCTGGCGGCGGTGGCCGCGCTGATCATCGCGCTGGCGCTATGGACGGTGAACTCAGGTGCGCGCGCTGCCGGTGTGGAGGGTGGTTTCCTCGACTGGCTGGCGATGAGCACCCACCTGCAGATCATGGCGCGCGGCGTGGTGGGGACGAACGACATCGCCTGGTTCCTCATCGTGATCGTGGTGTCGCTGGCACTGGCCAGCCGGCGCCTGGCCGACGAGCGGGGTCGCCGCTGATGCGCCGCCTGGAAAGCTGGATCTTTGCGCTGGCCTTGCTGCTGGCCGCTGCCTGCGTCGGCTTCTTTACTTCGCGGTATGCGGTGCGCGCCGACTGGAGCGCCGGCGGCCGCGCCTCGATCGCGGCCGAAAGCCAGGCCGTGCTCGACCGCCTGCCTGGACCTGTGGAAGTGGTGAGCTATGCCAGCCCCTCCGGGGAGCTTCGAGCAAACATCGGCGCCTTCATGGAGCGCTACCAACGCGCCAAACGCGACCTCACATTGCGCTTCGTCGATCCGGAGAAAGATCCCGCCGCCATGCGCGAGCTGGGCATCAGCAACGACGGCGCGATGATCATCCACTACAAGAACCGCGTGCAGCGCCTGGACGACTCGCTCACCGAACGCTCCATGAGCAATGCCCTGGAGCGACTGGCGCGCGGAGGCGAGCGCATCGTCGGCTTCGTCACCGGCGATGGCGAGCGCTTGCCCGGCGGCAAGGCCAATGCAGACCTGGGCACGTTCATGACCCAGTTCGAGGCGCGGGGCCTGCGCTCGGTGCCGCTGAATTTCGGCCAGGTCCAGGCCGTGCCGGAGCATACGGACCTGGTGGTGATTGCCAGCCCCTCCGCGCCGCTATCGCCCGCCGCGGTACAGGCGCTGGTTGACTACATCGGCAACGGCGGCAACCTGCTGTGGCTCGCCGAGCCGGGCGACCAGGACCTGGGCCTTAAGCCGCTGGCCGACGCCCTGGGCGTGCGCCTGCTGGCGGGTGTGCTGGTGGATGGCCAGGGCGCCAGCCTGAACCTCACCGACCCGCGGCAGATCGTGCAGGTGAGTTATCCGCCGCATCCGATCACGCACGGTTTCACCCTCACCACGCTGTTCCCGCAGGCAGCGGGCCTGGCCAAGGTGTCAGGCACCGACTGGACGGTGGCTGCCTTCCTGCGCACCGGCGAGCAAAGCTGGACGGCCTTCCACGGCATCGCCAACGACCAGCCGTCCACCATCCGCTACGACGCTGCGGCGGGCGAACTTCGCGGCCCCCTGGATTTCGGCTTTGCACAAACGCGCCTGTCGCCCAGCCCTGCGAAAAACGAGCAGCGCGTAGTGGTGGTGGGTGACGGCGATTTCCTTGGCAATACCTTCGTCGGCAACGGTGGCAACCGGGCCCTGGGCGAACGCATCTTCGACTGGCTGCTGGGCGACGACGCGCTGGTGGCTTTGCCGCCGCGCGGCGCCCCTGATCGCGTCCTGGAGCTGTCGCAGACGCGCCTGGACGTACTCACACTGATTTTCCTGGTGGGATTGCCCGTGCTTTTGGCAGCCATGGGCGGATTCATCGCGTGGCGGCGGCGGCGCCGGTGAAGCGGCAAACGCTTCGGCGGCTGACCATGGTCACCGTGGTCGCTTTCCTTGCCCTGGCAATGTGGCTGCAGGTGTACCGCGACAACAGCCGCGCGCAACAGCAGATGCTCTCGTCGCTGGACGAGGCCGCCATCACGCACGTGGAACTTGCCTTCCGCGGCGGGCCGCGGACATCCTGGACCCGGCGCGACGGTGCGTGGCAGCTAGATGGATCGCCAGGCACCGCCGTGGACCAGGGGCGCCTTGAGGACCTGGTCAACCTTGCCGCAGCGCCCGTGGCCAGTTGGCGGCCGGCAAGCGATTTCGACATCGCCAAGCTCGGCCTGGCGCCGCCCGTGGCCACCCTGCGGCTGGACGGCACCACGTTGGAATTCGGCGAGCCGGCGGCCATCGGACAGCTCCGCTATGCCCGCGTGGGCGAACGCATCGCGCTGGTCCCGCTGCAGGCCCTGCCCCGGCCGGACCAGGCCAGGCACTAGCGGCTCAACGTTCTGATGACAGGCATCGGGCCAGGCGGGGTCAGAGTTTACTCTGACCCCAAGTTTCCAACGTTTCGATGACAGGCATGGAGCGATGATGGGTGGCCTTGCCATCCACTAGGTCGGGCCTATATCGAACCGGTCCCTTCTTTACTTCCCGGAGCTTAAATCCCATGAGCAAGCAAGCCATCGGCGTGGTCGGACTGGCCGTAATGGGCCGCAACCTGGCGCTCAACATCGAAAGCCGCGGTCATGGCGTGTCGGTATTCAACCGCAGCCGGGAACGTACCGACGACATGCTGAAGTCGTTCCCCGGCAAAAAGCTGGTGGGCACCTATTCACCGGAGGAATTCGTCCAGTCGCTGGAAAAGCCACGCCGTATCCTGTTGATGGTGAAGGCGGGTGAAGCCACCGACGCCACCATCGCCGAGCTTCTTCCGCTGCTGGACAAAGGCGATGTGCTGATTGACGGCGGCAATACCTTCTTCAAGGACACCATTCGCCGTAACGAGGAACTGGCCACGCACGGCATCCATTTCATCGGTACGGGCGTATCCGGTGGCGAGGAAGGCGCGCTGCACGGCCCGTCCATCATGCCCGGCGGCCAGAAGGAAGCCTACAACCTGGTGGCACCGATTCTTACCGAGATCGCAGCGCGCGCGCCCGACGGCGAACCCTGCGTGTCGTACATGGGGCCTGATGGCGCGGGCCATTACGTCAAGATGGTTCACAACGGCATCGAGTACGGCGACATGCAGCTGATCGCCGAGAGCTATGCCGTGCTCAAGGGCGTGCTGGGCCTTTCCAATGAAGAACTGGCCAAGGTGTATTCCGAGTGGAACAAAGGCGAGCTCGACAGCTACCTGATCGAGATCACCTCGCGCATTTTTGCCAAGAAGGATGACAGGACGGGTAAAGACCTCGTCGACGTGATCCTGGACCGCGCCGCCCAGAAAGGCACCGGCAAATGGACCAGCCAGAGTGCGCTGGATCTGGGCGTACCGCTGCAGCTGATCACCGAAGCGGTGTTCGCGCGCGTGCTGTCATCGATGAAGGACGAGCGCGTCGCTGCCAGCAAGAAGCTGACGGGTCCGAAGGCAACCAAAGGTGCCGATCGCGAGGCGTTGGTCGAATCGGTGCGCAAGGCGCTGTACTTCAGCAAGATCGTGTCCTACGCGCAGGGCTTTGCCCAGCTGCGGGCGGCCTCGGCCGAGTACAAATGGAAGCTCAACTACGGCGAGATTGCCAAGGTATTCCGCGCCGGCTGCATCATCCGCGCCCGTTTCCTGCAAAAAATTACCGACGCCTACGCGCAGGACAGCGACCTGACCAACCTGCTGATGGCGCCGTATTTCGCCGACATCGCGGAGAAATACCAGGACGCCCTGCGCGAGGTGGTCGTTGCCGCCGTGCAGGCCGGCGTGCCGGTGCCATGCTTCTCCTCGGCCATCGCCTACTTCGACGGCTACCGGACCCAGACGCTGCCAGCCAACCTGATCCAGGCCCAGCGCGACCTCTTCGGCGCGCACACCTTCGAGCGCATCGATGACAAGGGCAGTTTCCATGCCGACTGGAGCTGAGCCGCCCCGTGCCTGAACTTCCGGAAGTCGAAACCACGCGGCGCGGGATCGCGCCGCACATCGTGGGCCGCACGGTGGCTCGTGTCGTATTGCGACGCGCGGACCTGCGCTGGCCGATTCCCACCGCCGTGGCGGCGCTGCTACCCGGCCAACGTATCGATGCGGTGGAACGCCGGGCCAAGTCTTTGTTGGTCCACAGCCAGGCCGGCACGGCCATCGTGCACCTGGGCATGACCGGCGTCCTTCGTGTATTGCCCGACGACACCCCGCCGGGCAAACACGACCACGTGGACATCGTGCTCGATTCGGGCGACATGCTGCGCTTCACCGATCCGCGTCGTTTCGGCAGCCTGCTATGGCAGGGACCGTTCGAGACGCACGAGCTGCTGAAGAACCTCGGGCCCGAGCCCCTCACCGACGGTTTCGACGGCGATACCCTCTGGAGCGCCTCGCGCAACCGCAGTGCGGCGGTGAAGACGCTGCTGATGGACAACGCCGTGGTGGTGGGCGTGGGCAATATCTACGCCAGCGAAGCGCTGTTCGCGGCAAAGATCGACCCCCGGCGCAAGGCCGGGACGATCTCCCGCGCGCGGTATGCAAGGCTCGCCACGGAAGTCAAACGCATCCTGGCCCATGCCATCGAGCGCGGCGGCACCACCCTGCGCGATTTCCTCGCGCCGGACGGTGCACCGGGTTACTTCTTCCAGGAGCTCTTCGCGTATGGCCGCGAAGGCGAGCCATGCAAAGTGTGCGGCACCGGCATCCGGAATGTCACGCTGGGACAGCGCTCGACGTTCTACTGTCCGCACTGCCAGTCGTGACGGGTGTAGATGTCAGCTTCTGGCGTCAGGCCAGATCA
>NZ_DATHFX010000192.1:0-6354 GCF_035317885.1 Pinirhizobacter sp. | reverse complement strand
TGCAGGAGCATTTCGCCACGCTGTTTGCACTCAGAGTGGCGGGCGAGCCAGGGTAGAAAACCGTCTCAAGTCCAATCCGGCCGGGCCGAAGCCCGCCTGGTCGCCCGCCATAGAAGGACGGGAGATCACGGGTACCGCAGGCGATGGAGCCTGCGGTACCCGAGACTTTAAGAACGGGTTTCTACACCCGGCCGCCGGGAGTACCCCGACGGCAAACATATGATCCCGGATACGTCAGTCCACTTCCATATAGTAAGCGTCGCAAAGTTTCCCCTGACATCCCATCGGACAAAACTCAAACCATCGTCCCCAGCTTAGTTTCGTCGGATTGGCTCGTTCGAAGGAAGTAGGTTTGAACATCATCGATACGGCGGGCATGTCGCGCGTTGTCATAGACAATGCTCGGTATACTTGCCCGTGCAACATGTAGGGATGCCATTCCATGTGTAATTTCGTTCGCGAACAATGTGAAGCTGCCGAGTACGACGCTTGGTTCATCGCCGAAGTGGACCACCCCGAATTTCCTCGATTGGCCCTCTTGTGCCACCACGCGCTTTCCTAAAGTGCCTCCATGAGCTTGATCATTACGGAGGGCCAGGTGATGTGGAAACTGTTGCTACGTGGCGTCATGGTTGCCGGTGTCGTCGCTTGCCTGCCCTTCAACACGAGGGCGGAATCGCCCCGGGACGGTTCGCACGATTTCGACTTTGCTCGCGGCATCTGGCATACCCATGCCACGCAAGTGCTCGACCCGTTCGATGGCGGCACCCATACGGTGGTGATGGACGGTACCAAGACAGCGCGGCCGGTCTGGAATGGCCGGGCATGGCTCGAGGAGATCGAGGCCGATGGGCCCAGCGGACATTGGGAAGGTGCGACACTCTTCGTCTATGACGCCAAAGCCGGGCAGTGGAGCCAGACCTACATCGACAGCAGCTCCGGAAAGGTCGAGGCCCCGACCATCGGCGTCTTCAAGGACGGTCGCGGCGAGCTGTTCGGCACGACGGTCTACAAGGACCGCACGGTCCTGGTACGCGGCGTCTGGTCAAACATCAAGGCCGATTCGCATCACTTTGATATTTCCTACTCGCGCGACGGCGGCCAGACGTGGGCAACCGCGTTCAAGGCGGACTTGACGCGGATCAAGTGATTGTCGGCAGCCGGGGCGTGAAAGACGATGTACCACGGTGGCGCATGCATCTCATGCGTCACGTCGTGGCATAAAAAAGCCCGGGTTTCCCCGGGCATCTTCAATGATGGTGGAGCGGATGGGGATCGAACCCACGACCTTCGCATTGCGAACGCGACGCTCTCCCGGCTGAGCTACCGCCCCACTTGAACGCCGCATGTTACCAGCGGGCGGGGCGGCGATGGAAGGGGAGCCGGCAGGGGCCTCCACTCAGGGCAAAAGCGGCGCCAGCTTCGGTTCCAGCGCATCGCGCCGCCATCCAGCAAGGCCCTCGGGCCACTGGCCCGACACCACGTATTCATCCAGGTTGCGTCGTGCGCAAACCAGGCCCTGTGGCAGGTCCAGCTCCAGTGAAATGGCGTCCACCACGGTCTTCATGGCGGTGATCGCTTTTTTCGCCTCGCCCGACGGATGTCCGGGGATCGGCAGTGTCGCGGCCACTTCCACGGGCGTCACCGGCTGGTGCAATAGTTCGAACAGCTCCTGCCGTTGTGCCGAACGCAAGGCGCGCTGGCCGCGGCCGCGGGTATCGAGGTCGGCCTGACTGTGCGGCAGGTTGTTGGCAAGGCTCAATGCCAGGGCTTCGTCGAGCAACCACGGGCGCGGACGGTCGAGCTTGCGCGCGGTGATGTCGCGCCAGTGCAGGATGCGGCGGAGCAGGGCCTGTCGTTCACTGGGCCATTCGGCGGCCGCACGCACCCCACGCTGGGGCTGGTCGTCGCCGGCACTGGCAGCGCGTGCGAGCAGGCGGCGGCAGTCTTCTTCGAACCAGCTGAAGTGGCCGCGCGCCTGCAGGCGCGCGACGAGTTCGGCATGGATACGATGCAGGTGCACCACGTCCAGCGTGGCGTAGGCCAGCTGGCTGGGCGTGAGCGGGCGTTGCATCCAGTCCGAGCGGGTCTCGCCCTTGTCCAGGTCGTCGCCGATCACCGCAGCCACCAGTGCGCGATAGGACAAGCCCGCACCCATGCCGGCATAGGCCGCGGCGATCTGGGTGTCGAAAAGCGTATGCGGGCCACGCGGCAACAGCGGTGCCAGCGCCTCGAGGTCTTCGCTGGCACTGTGCATGATGCTGGTGACCGCGCGCTTGCCGAAGGTGTCGTCAAGCAGGCTGCCGGCATCGAAAGCCAGGGGATCTACCAGGGCGTGGCGACCGCCGTATGACAATTGCAGCAGCGCCAGCTGTGGATAGAAAGTGTCGCGGCGCATGAACTCGGTGTCCACGCCCACCGCGGCACCGGTGGGAATATCGCCCAGCCATGCGCCTAGTGCCGCCGCATTGTCGATCCAGTCGGCGGCCGGGACCGGCGAAAGTGCATCCATCTTGAATCCTTTGCGTGAACCTAAGCCTGCGCGCGCGTGCCCCGCCCGTTGCCCTGTGTGCGTCGATTGCCTATGGTGACGGCGCAAGATAGCAGGCCGCCACCCGGGACGCCCGAAGACCATGCCCAGCACCGAGACCGTCCGACGACAGCGCGCGCTAGGCGGCGGGTTTGGCCTGGTGGTGCTGTGCTTTGGACTTTCCTATCACTTTTTCCCCGGGCTGCTGCGTACTTCGTCACAATTACAGGGCCCCGCCGTGGCGCCGTTGGCGTCGCAGGCACCCAACATCGGGTTCGATCAGCGGCCGCAAGCCGCCCCCCGCTTGGTTTCCGAGGTGGATTCGGGTCCGCCCCTGATGCTCGCGTCGGCCGCGGTGATCGCAGCCCATCGGCGTGAACCGGCGCCCGCCCCGGAAGGCGCCGCGGTGCCCGATAGCGCTGAATCGAAGAAGCTGCTCGAACGCGCCACCCAGGCCCTGGCCGCGGACCATCTCACCGGCGGCCCCGATAGTGCGCTGGCGTTGTACAACGAAGTGCTCAAGGCGAACGCCGATAGCGTCAAGGGCAAGGCGGGCGTGGTCGAAGTCCACGCACGATTGCTTGCCGAAGCCGAGCAGGCGCTGGCGCTGGGCGACGGCGATACCGCGCGTGAGCGCGTGAAGGCGCTCAAGACAATCCCCGACAGCACGGCCGATGCGGCGGCCCTGGACGACAAGCTCAAGCTCCTGGACCAGGTGCAACCCCTGTTGGCCCAGGCGGCGGATCTCGTGCAACAGGACAAGGCGGCATCTCCCGCCGGCGGCAGCGCGCTGGGGCTGTATCGCCAGGTGCTGTCCATGGACCCAGGCAACGCGGTGGCGAGCCAGGGCATGGCCCAGGTGCAGCGCATCGTGCTCGACCGGGCGCTGACGGCAGTCGCCAAGAACGATTTCGCCGGTGCCGACAAGGCCCTGGCCGACGCTGCCGCGATCCAGCCTGATTCACAGGCCCTGCAGGACACGCGGGGCCGGGTGGAAGGCATGCGGCGCCAGAGCGCCGAAGGCCTGCTGGCCCAGGCACGTTCCGCGCTCGATGCCGGCGACCAGGCTTTGGCGGCCAGGCTTGCCAAACAGGCCCAGGGCATCAGCCCGGACCTGGCTGGCCTGGACGAATTCAATGAGCGCATGACCAATGCCCGGCTGTATGCCAGCTACAAGCCCGGTCAGGTCTTCAGCGATCGCTTCGTCGATAGCGGCGGGCAGGGTCCTGCGATGGTGGTGCTGCCCACCGGCAGCTTCCAGATGGGCTCGGCCGACGAGGAAAAAGGCCACGACGTGAGTGAGTCGCCGCGCCACGCCGTGGACGTGGCCAAGGGTTTTGCACTGTCGCGTAGCGAAGTGACCGTGGGGCAGTTCCGCGAGTTCGTCCGTGCCACCGGCTACGTGCCCGATTCACAGAAGCTGGGCGGTTCGAGCATTTACGACGAGGCCAGCGGCGGCCTGCGCGACGACGCCCAGGCCACCTGGATGTCGGACTACGTGGGCAAGCCCGCGGCCGATGGCCTGCCGGTGATCAACGTGTCGTGGAACGACGCCCGTGCTTTTGTGGCGTGGCTGGCCAGCCGCAGCGGCCAGCGCTACCGGCTGCCCAGCGAGGCGGAGTTCGAATATGCCGAGCGCGGCGGCAGCTCCACGCGCTTCTGGTGGGGCGATGGAAGTCCCGCCAGCCGGGTGGAGAACATCACCGGCAGCGGTGACCGTACGTCCAGCGGCAGGCGCTGGAGCAACGCCATGCCCGGGTATCGCGACGGGTATTGGGGACCTGCCCCCGTGCAATCCTTTGCGCCCAATGCATTCGGCCTGTACGACATCGGCGGCAATGTGTCCGAATGGGTGCAGGATTGCTGGCACGACAATTACATCCGGGCACCGCGCGATGGCAGCGCGTGGGACAATCCCGGTTGCACACGACGGGTGATCCGCGGCGGTTCCTGGGGCAGTGCACCGGACATGCTGCGTTCGGCATTCCGCCAGGGCGCCGGTGCCGATACGCGCAGCGCCCGCGTGGGCTTCCGCGTATTGCGCGAGCTCTAGCCCGCCGGGCCGTGGATCAGCGCGGCCGCGTGGCCAGCCAGCGGTCCAGGGCATTGGCGAAAGACTGGCGGTCGCGCTGACCGAATGCCGCCGGGCCGCCGGTGTCCACGCCGCTGCCACGCAGTTCCTCCATGAAATTGCGCATCGACAAGCGCTGGGCAATCGTCTCGCGGGTATAGAGCTCGCCGCGGGGATTCAGGGCCAGCGCACCCTTTTCCAGCACCAGTGCCGCAAGCGGGATGTCCTGGGTCACCACCATGTCGCCTGCCGCCACGCGGCGGACGATCTCGCCATCGGCCACGTCGAAGCCGCCGGGCACCTGTACCGAATGGATATAGCGCGACGGCGGAGTACGGAGCCACTGGTTCGCCACCAGGGTGACACTGATTTTTTCCCGTTCGGCGGCGCGGAACAGGATCTCCTTGATCACACCCGGGCAGGCGTCTGCGTCCACCCAGATCGCGGCGCCCGTGCCCTGGTTCATGCGTGCGGCCAGTCCACCGCGCCGTCGATGATGGTGTTCGTCTGTCCGCCTACCCATATCGATGCACCGTCAATGCGCACGGTAATGCTGGCGTCGTGTCCCACTTCACGCCCCTGGCTTACCCGATATCCGCGGGCCAGGACGCCGGCAGGCTCCGCATGTGCAATGTAGGCTGCAATCAACCCGTTGGCGGCGCCGGAGGCAGGGTCCTCGACGATGTCCACGCCTGCGGGAAACGCGCGTACCGCAAGTTCGACACCTGGTTCGCTGCTGCGCGCGAACACGCACAGCCCCAGGCTATCGGTATCGCGCGCCAGCATGCCGATGGCGCCATGGTCCGGATGCCACTGGCGCAAGGTTGCCTCGTCGGCGAATTCCGCGACCCACCAGCGGCGGCCGCCCTCGACGAAGGCAGGCGGCAGGGGGCCGGTCTGGATGCCATGCAGCACGTCGCGAAGCGCACTCAGGCCGATCGGTGCGGGCACCACGCGCGCTGGCGGCGACTGCACGAACAGCACTCGCCGGCCGTCATGGTTTTCCACGCGGATCGGCAGCACGCCGGCGGCGCATTCCTGATGCAGCAACCCGTCGGCGGCCGGCCGGCAGAGCCCGGCGTCGAGCGCGGCGTGCGCGCTGCCGATGGTGGGATGCCCGGCGAAGGGAATTTCCTTGCGCGGGGTGAAGATGCGCGCGCGATAACTGGCACCCGGTTGCGTCGGCGGCATCAGGAAGGTGGTTTCGACCAGGTTCGTCCAGCGGGCGAAGGCCTGCATGGTGTCGTCGGCCCAGCCTTCGGCATCGATGACGACGCCGAGCTGGTTGCCGCCGCCCGGCCTGGCGGCAAAGACGTCCAGTTGCTGGTAACGGATCTGGGGCATGGGAAAGCGCCGTGGTGGAAACACGAGCCGGTCATCATAACCCTATGCACGGCGCGGGGCGTGGCGCGGCGGCGTTGCATTGCCTTATCGCCCGATGCGGCCAAAGCCGAACATTGCGGCACGTGGATGCGTGCGCCCGTGGATCGCCTCGCGCAGGATGTCGGCGGCGATGACGCTATAGGTGATGCCGTTGCCCCCATAGGCCATGGCAAAGTGCACGCGCGGGTCACCGTCGGAAAGCGCACCGATGTAAGGGAGGCCGTCGGTGGTCTCGGCAAACGTCCCCGCCCAGGCAAAGCCGGGTTCGAAGCTGCGGCCACCGGCCAGCCGGGACAACTTCGCCAGCAACCGGTCGGCCTTGCGCGGCAGCGCCGCGTCGCGCTTGCTGGCGAAGTTGACCCGGCTGGCC
>NZ_DATHFX010000191.1:0-11638 GCF_035317885.1 Pinirhizobacter sp. | reverse complement strand
CGGCCCTTGCCCGCTTGCGTGGAATGAGGCGATGCCATAAAGCCCGATGCCAAGCCTGGCCGCGCGAGCGACCATCACCGCTTCGCTGGTGTCACGAAGCAGGGCGGTGAGATGGATGCCCGACGACGAGGGAACCGCTTCCATCCATGGGGCAAGCGGCCCCCGTATCCAGCCCAGCAAGGCTTCGCGACGACGGGCGTAGATGCGTTGGGCGCGGCGCAGGTGGCGGGCGAAATCACCCTCAAGCATGAAGCGCCCCAATGCCAGTTGCGTCAGCGTGCATCCATGCCAGTCGTCCAGTTGCCGCGCCTTGAGCAAAACCGGCATCAATGAAGGTGGTGCGATGGCGTAGCCGACACGAAGGTCGGGGAACATGGTCTTGGAGAACGTTCCCACGTAGATCACCACGCCGGCGTGATCGAGGCTCTTGAGCGACTCCACCGGCCGACCGTCGAAGCGGAATTCACCGTCGTAATCGTCCTCGATCACCACCGCACCCCGGCGGGCGGCCGCCTCCACCAGCGCCACTCGCCGCTCCAGGGTCATCGGCATACCCAGCGGGAATTGATGCGACGGCGTGACGTAGATCACCCGCGCATCGGCGGGAATGGCTTCCACGACCATGCCCTGCCCGTCGACGGGCACCGGCACGACACGAGCGCCCAGCGTGCGCATGGCCTGGCGGGCAGGCGGGTAGCCGGGATCTTCCACCGCGACGATATCGCCCGGCTCCACCATGACGCGGGCAATGAGGTTGATCGCATGCTGTGCGCCCGCTGTCACCAGCACGTCACTCCATTGGCAAGCCACCGCGCGTTGCATGCCCACGTAACGCGAAATGGCCAGGCGCAGTTCCTGTTCACCGGCCGGGTCACGGTAGGTGCCGGGCATCCGCGCCTGCAGACGCACCGCATGGGCCAGGGCGCGGCGCCACGCGGCAAAGTCGATGATGCGCCGGTCCACTACGCCGCCACGGAAATCCAGCCGCAAGTCCGCGCCGGCCCGCGGCATGGCCAGCGCATCGGGAACCGAACGCCAGACGGACGCAGGAACGATATCGATCGACACCGGACGCCGCCCGGCGGATGACGCCAGGCCCTGGCCAACGAAACTACCCCTGGCACCGTGGCCGACGAGAAACCCCTCGGCTTCCAGTTGCTCGTACACCTCGAGCGTGGTTTTCCGGCTAACCGCCAACTGCGATGCGAGCTCGCGCGTGGAAGGCAGGCGTTGGCCAGCGGCCAGGCGTCCTTCCACGATGGCCGCGCGCAGCTGCCGGTAAAGCTGGACGGTAAGCCCCTGACGCTCGTCGATGGTGAGCTGGAGGTCCAACCTTGGCTACCTAAAAATATCGAAAAATGGTCATTCAATGATGCCATGACGAAGCATAGCCTGTGTCCATCACTCACACAGGAGTCATCCTATGAAGCAGCGCCTGGATTTCTACAAAGCAAGCCCCGAAGCGATCAAAGCGATGATGGGCCTGGAGCACCGGGTCAGCAAAAGCGGGCTGGAGAAGCCGCTGGTGGACCTGGTGCGCCTGCGGGCCTCGCAGATCAATGGCTGCGCCTTCTGCATGGACATGCATACGGCCGATGCCCGCAAAGGGGGCGAGAACGAACGCCGCCTGGCGACGCTCGGGGCCTGGCGGGAAACACCTTTCTTCACCGATCGCGAGAGCGCGGCACTGGCCTGGACCGAAGCACTCACCCTGGTGGCGGACGGGCGCGTTCCGGATGAAGTCTGGAATGAAGTGCACCCGCATTTTTCGGAAAACGAACTGGCTGACCTCACCTTGCTGGTGGTGGCCATCAACGGCTGGAACCGTTTTTCGATCGGCTTTCGCAAGACGCTCGACTAACGGCGAGCAACACAAGAACCCTGCCGCGCGGCTGCGCGGCAGGGTCATGAAAGCCGGCGCGCCTACCTGCAAACCAGGCGCGCGCCGTTACGACCTCTTAGTGCGCGGTGGAGCCGGAAGCCGGAGCGGTACCGGAGGCAGCCGGAGCGGCCGTTGCGGAGGTCGCCGGGGTCATGGCCGTAGCCGGAGCAGCCGGAGCCGGGGCAGCGGCCGGAGCCGTCGACGCGGCGGCGGGGGCCGGCGGGGTGTCGCTGTTGTTGGAGCTGCAAGCAGCAACCAGGGCGATGGAGGCAAGGGCGAGCAGGCGGAGCGAGGTAGTGGCTTTCATGTCTTTTTCCATGGCTTAAAAGGGCAAAGTGCCGGCGCGATGCCAACCAGCGAACCGGTTGATTCTTCCACGGCATTGGAACACCGCGCCTGCGTTCGGATAGTGCAACTGCTTTTGTCAGCTGACAGGGATCGGTTGATGAAACCGATTTAACGACCCAGTTGCCGGTCCCCCGCCCAGGTCACTGCCATTGGCAACGTCCCAGGCGTCTATTCTGCACCGGATTGGGTCGAATCATTCAACCAGTCGCTAATTCCCTGACGCCGGCATACCTCGACGAAGGAGTTCATCGAGCGCCGGCGCTTCACATAGCCTGCCATGTTTGGCCAGTTTGTGGCAGGGCACGGCATGTTACAGGTTCAGCGTAGCAGCCGGGACAACGCCCGCATGGTGTCGGCCCCCGATGGATCGCCATCGACGCCTGCGCAGGACCCGTCCCGCTGGGAGCGTGTAGCCCAAGGCCGATCCCCCGGTTTCCTGGTCGCGAACTCCAGCCCAGCCCCCCACCGTAACCCTCCTTGACGCGACGCAACATAGGAAAGATTCGCATAGCACAAGTCCTCTACATTTCCGTTACATTCGGATTGCCGCATTGCAACATGCGAGTCGCACCGCCTGGCCAAACCGGCGAGTACAGACCGGTGGCCAGGGATCTTCCAGCACGACTTTCCACGAGGGGCAGCATGCGAATCCAGCCAGGCAATCGTCGTCATCCGCTATTCCTTGCACTTGGGATCACCCTCGCGCTCCCGGCGTCCAACGCCTTCGCCCAGGATCTCGCCCAGGTCGGTACCGGAGCGTCCGAAAAGGATGCCCGGCAACTGCAACAGGTGATCGTGACCGGTACCCGTACCACCAACCGCACAGAGGCTGAATCCCTTTCGCCGATCGACGTGCTGACCCCGGCCGACCTCTCCGCCAGCGGCAGCACGGACCTGGCCTCGGCTCTTTCCTCGCTGCTGCCGTCGCTGGATTTCCCGCGCCCGGCGATCAATGACGGCAACGATGCGATCCGGCCGGCGAGCCTGCGTGGCCTGTCGCCCGACGATGTGCTGGTACTGGTGGACGGCAAGCGTTACCACACCACCAGCCTGATCAATTACAACTCCGCCATCGGCCGCGGCTCGGCACCGGTGGATTTGAACTCCATCCCGGTCTCGGCCATCGACCATATCGAGGTGCTGCGTGACGGTGCCGCAGCCCAGTACGGTTCCGATGCCATCGCCGGCGTGATCAACGTGGTGCTCAAGCACGGCGGCGAGGCGGGCCAGAACTCCATCACCGCCAGCGGCGGCATCCAGGACAAGGGAGACGGTGCACAGAACGGCCTGATGGGTTCGGTAGGCATCCCGCTGGGCGGCGATGGCCAAGGTGGCAAGGCGCCAGGCTGGGTGCGCCTGGCCTGGAACTACAGCAACACCATGAAGACCAACCGTGCCGAGAACACCGATATCTCTACTACGCTTGCCGGCGCACCCAATCCCAGCGGCATTCCGTACGAACGGTACGGCGATCCTTCGGTGGTGACCAAGCAGGCGCTGTTGAACTTCGGTTACGCCATCACGCCGGGAGTGGAGCTGTACGGCTACTTGAACCTCGGCCGCCGCGAAGTGGACTCCAACGGTTATTACCGCGCCTTCGATTCCGACCGCAACGTGATCGAGGTGTACCCCAATGGGTTCCTGCCGCACATCATCAACAACTCCAACGACAGCGCCGCGGTACTGGGTGCGCGCGGCACCACCGACGGTGGCTGGAGCTGGGATGCCTCGGCCGATTACGGCGTGAACAACCTGGTGTTCGACATCGGCAATTCGATCAACACCAACCTGTACCGATCCACGGGTTCCTCGCCCACCTATTTCTACGCCGGCGGATTCCGCAATGAACAGGGCGTGGCCAATGTCGATATCAGCAAACCGCTGCAGGTGGGCTGGCTGCCGAACCCGCTGACACTTTCCTTTGGCGGTGAATACCGGCACGAAAAATACACCATCGATGCCGGTGAACCGGATTCGTACTACTTCAATCCCAACACGCTGATCCCCGGCACCACCGGCCCCTACGCAGGTGGCTCGCAGGTGTTCCCGGGCCTTACGCCGTCGGTGGCGGGTACCTTCACCCGCCACAGCGAAGCGGCCTACGTGGACGCCGAGACCGACGTCACCAGCCGGTTTTCCGCGGGTGTCGCGGCGCGTTATGAACACTACAGCGACGCCGGCTCCACGCGTTCGGGCAAGCTGTCCGGACGCTTCCAGCTCACCGACACGGTTGCCTTGCGCGGCACGGTGTCCAATGGCTTCCGCGCACCGTCGTTGGCCCAGCAGAATTACGAATCGGTGGTAACGCTGATCCAGAACGGAACGCTGGCGCAGATCGGCACCTTCCGTACGTCCGATCCCGCCGCCATCGCCCTCGGCGCCAAGCCGCTGACCCCTGAAAAATCCACCAACTATGGCCTGGGCGCGGTATGGCAGCCGAACAATGCCTTCAGCGCCACGCTGGATGTGTATCAGATCCGCATCTGGAACCAGATTCTTTATTCCGACCAGATCGCCGTGGATCCGACGCCGA
Source organism: Pinirhizobacter sp. (assembly GCF_035317885.1). Classification (GTDB taxonomy): domain Bacteria; phylum Pseudomonadota; class Gammaproteobacteria; order Xanthomonadales; family Rhodanobacteraceae; genus Pinirhizobacter. The sequence continues at coordinate 6,875 of NZ_DATHFX010000191.1, read as the reverse complement.
CCAGCCAGGTTACCGGTGCCCAGTTCTTCGTCAACGGCGCCACCACGCGCACGCGCGGCGCCGACCTGATCGCCAACTACACCACCGACCTGGACAGCTGGGGCAAATTGCGACTCTCCGCCAGCGGCAACTACAACAAGACCAAGGTGCTTGAGATCACCACGCCAGCGTTCGGCCGCAGCAGCGAGGGCTTGTTGACGTCCAGCACGCCCCGCACCAAGTACGTGTTCGCCGGGGACTGGCTGCTCGGCAGTTTCGACCTGCACGCCAACCTCACCCGCTATGGCGCGGTGATCCGGCGTGGTGACCTGGCCGATGCCAGCCAGGACCAGAAATTTTCCGCGCGTTGGCTGCTGGACCTCGCCGCCAGCTATAACTTCGATGCCTGGACCTTCACCCTGGGCGGCGACAACGTCACCAACCAGTACCCGACCAAGGCGGCGCTGAACAACATCTACGAAGACCGGGCGGACGGCCTGCAGTACTCCTCGCTATCGCCGTTCGGTTTCAACGGCCGCTACTGGTACGGCAAGGTCACCTTCAAGTTCTGACCCCTGGACGGCGCCGGTCCAAGGTTGGGGTCAGACGGTTGGGGGTCAGAGTGAATACTCTGACCCCGGGCCCGGGCCGTTCGATATAGTCATGGCCTAACCCCTCCCAAGGACACGGGCCCATCGCCACCTGGCGCGCCATCGTCGTCGTTGCCTGCCTGCTGCTGGCGGGCAACGCCTTCGCCCAAGCCATCCGCGTCGGCTCCAAGGCCGACAATGAAGGTGCCGTGCTCGGCCAGGTGATCGTGCAGGTGCTGCGCCATGCCGGCATGCCCGTGGACGACCGCACGCAACTGGGGCCCACCGCGATCGTGCGCCGCGCCCTGCTGGCGGGCGAGCTGGACATCTATCCCGAATACACCGGCAACGCGGCGTTCTTCTTCCACCGCGAAGACGACCCGGCGTTTCGCGATGCGTCGCGTGCCCATGCGCTGGCCAGGGCACTTGATCGCCAGGTCAACGCACTGGTGTGGATGCAGGCAGCGCCGGCGGACAACCATTGGGGCATCGCTGTCCCCCGCGCCCTGGCCGAGCGGGAGCACCTGCGCACACTGTCCGACTTCGCACGATGGGTGAACGGCGGCGCGCGGGTGAAGCTGGCAGGCTCCGCGGAGTTCGTTGACAGCGCCGCGGCGTTGCCGGCTTTCGAGAAGGCGTACGGCTTCACCATGCGCGGGGACCAGTTGCTGGTGCTTGCCGGGGGCGACACCTCGGTGACGATCAAGGCCGCGGCCGAGGGTACGTCGGGGGTGAATGCCAGCATGGTGTACCTGACCGATGGCGCGCTGGCGGTGACGGGCCTGGTGGTGCTGGAGGACCCACGCCACGTCGAACTGGTGTACCAGCCGGCGCCGGTGGCGCGCGCCGCGCTTCTGCAAAAGTATCCGTCCATTCCCACGCTGCTCGATCCGGTCTTCGGTCGCCTGGACGTGGACACGCTACGCCGCTTGAATGCGCGCACCCAGGTGGACGGCACCGACGCTTCCGTGGTGGCGCACGACTACCTGGAGACCATCCATGCGCTGGACTGAGCGCGCCTGGCCGCTTGCCTTGCTGGTGCTGGGCGTCACGGGACTGCTGGCGTCCCTGGCATTGAACGCCGTGGTGGTGGCCCCGAACCGGCTGCTCACGGGACACGGGTACCTGTCCATCGCCGTACCCTCCTTGTGCTGGCTGCCGCTGGCCTGGCTGTTGGTGCTGGTGACTGCGCGCATGCGCGGCGGGGCGGGCCTGGTGGTGGCCATCTCTTTGTTGGCGGGCTTGCTGGCCGCCACCGGGTTGGCTGCCGGTGGTTTGCTTGCCACGGCCGGCGAGCACGCGCGGGTGCAGCTGGGCGCGGGCTTCTGGTGCATGGCCACGGCAGCGGTGTTGCTGGTAGCCGATCGCCTGCGCGAGATCCAGGCGCGGCCTTACCTGCGCCTTGCGTGCTGGGCTGGCCTTGCGCTGCTGGCGGTGGCGATCGCTGCTGCGGGTGTGTTCGACAGGCTTTCCATCGTGCAGGAGTTCACCCTGCAACGAACGCGTTTCATCACTGCCGTGGGCCAGCATCTGCTGCTGGCCTTCGCCGCCGCCGCCGCGGCGGTGGTCCTGGGTGCACCGCTGGCCATTGCCGTGGCGCAACGGCAAGGTGGGCGCGGCGCCACCCTTGCCATGCTGAACCTGGTGCAGACGATTCCCTCGATGGCCCTGTTCGCCTTGCTGGTGGCGCCGCTGGCGTGGCTTGGTGTGGGGGGCACGGGCAATGCACCGGCCCTGGTGGCACTGACCGCTTATGCCTTGCTGCCGGTGGTGCGCTACACGCTGGCGGGCCTGGCCACAGCACCGTCCGCCGCCCTCGACGCGGCACGCGGCATGGGCCTGCAACCGTGGCAGGTACTGGCACGCGTGCAGTTGCCGCTTGGCCTGCCGGTGTTCGCGGCGGGCCTGCGCATCGTGCTGGTGCAGTCGATCGGCCTGGCCGCGGTGGCGGCGCTGGTGGGCGCCGGCGGCCTGGGGCGCTTCGTATTCCTGGGCCTGGGCCAGGGCGCCAACGACCTTGTCATGCTGGGCACGCTGGCCATCATCGCGCTGGCCCTTGCCGCCGATGGCGCCTGCCGCGCCCTGGAACGATGGATGGAGCCGCACGCATGATCGAGTTCGCAAACGTCAGCAAACGATTCGGGCAGGGCGAGGCCGTGGATGGCGTGTCGCTGAGCATCGCTTCGGGCGAGTTGTTCGTGCTGGTCGGCCCTTCAGGTTCCGGCAAGTCCACCTTGCTGCGCATGGTCAACCGCCTGGTCGAGCCCGATGAAGGCGCCATACGCATCGATGGGCAGGACGTACGCGACACGCCGGCTACCGACCTTCGCCGCGGCATCGGCTATGCGATCCAGTCGGTCGGACTTTTCCCGCATTGGACGGTGGCGCGAAACATCGGCACCGTGCCCCGCCTTCTGGGCTGGAAAGAAGACCGCATCGAAGCCCGCGTGAAGGAATTGATGGCGATGGTGGAGCTCGACGCCGGCATCGCCACGCGTTTGCCCGCGGAACTCTCCGGCGGACAGCAACAACGCGTGGGCGTGGCCCGGGCGATGGCCGCTACACCTGCCATCGTGCTGATGGACGAGGCCTTCGGCGCGCTCGACCCCGTCACGCGCGAAAAACTGCAGCGCGCCTTCCGCCGCATCCACGCCGATACCGGCACCACCGTGGTGTTCGTCACCCATGACATGGACGAAGCGCTCCAGTTGGGTGACCGCATAGCCTTCATCGACGGCGGGCGCGTTCGCCAGTGCGGTACGCCGCTCGAACTGTTGTTGAGCCCGGCCGACGAGGTCGTACGCGGCTTCGTCGGTGGTGCATCGGCGGGCTTGCGCCTGCTATCGGTGCGCAAGGTGCGCGACGCCATGATGCCGGGCAAAGTTACCGATGGAACGCCGTCGATCGACGCCGATGCAGACCTTCGCCAGGCTCTGTCGATGATGCTCGACGGACGCTTGCGTGCCTTGCGCGTCGACGGCGCCGATGGCCAGGTGATCAGCCTGGATGGCCTGCTGGCGCCACCGCGATGAACTGGCGCATCGCCCTGCCGGCGCTGGCCCTGGTTGCCCTGTTGCTCTGGCTGCCGCAGTCGGCGCCTGCGTTCCACGCGATGTTTCCCACGCTGGGAAAGCCGGTGTACCTGCGCACGGGGTTCGGGCAGTTGGTAGCCATCCACGCGGGCATCGTGCTGCTGGCGAGCACCACTGCGGTACTGGTCGGCCTGGCCGTGGCCGCGCTGGTCACGCGCCCCTTCGCCAGCAGCCTGTTGCCCACGGCCAATGCCGTGGCCGTGGTGGGCCAGACCATTCCGCCGGTGGCGGTGCTGGTGCTGTCCGTCCCCTTGCTGGGCTTCGGCGCGCCGCCCACCTTGCTGGCGCTGGCGGTATATGGCGTGCTTCCCGTACTTGGCCAGGCCATCGCGGGCCTGCGCAGCGTTCCGCCGGACGCGATCGCCGCTGCCGACGGCATGGGCTACGGACCTTGGCGGCGCCTGACGGACGCCGAGTTGCCGCTGGCGGTGCCAGCGATCATGTCCGGCGTGCGGCTATCGGTGATCGTGGCCGTGGGCACGGCCACCATCGGGTCGACCGTGGGCGCCACCACCCTGGGCTCGCCCATCGTCGAGGGGCTGGTCGGCAACAACCCCGCTTACGTCATACAGGGCGCCTTGCTGGTGGCGGCGCTGGCGATGCTGGCCGATGGCCTGCTCGAATGGGTGGAACGGCGTGTTACTTCGCGTGGTCGCTGAGCCAGTCGACCACGGTTGAGGTAAGCGCAAGGCGCTTGTCCGAATAGGGATGGTCGGTGTCGAAGTGACGGGTCTGGACGTCCGAGTCGCCTGCCTTGCGCAGTGCATCGGCCAGCGCCTGCGCCGAGGGCTGCAGGCCGTCGTTGGAGGAGATCAACAGGGCCGGGCGGTCTTTCAGCAGCGGCACCCACGACTGGAATTTCCAGGTAGCAACATTGGCCTGGGCTTCGGCGATCAGTCCATCCACGGTGCAGCCCACCAGCGGGATGATGTCTTCCTCCCATTCCTTGCGCTCAGCGCCCTTGACCATGTCGGGGGTGATGCTGCCCATGTCGGCGCCGGAAATCATCACCAGGCCCTTGACGTCCTTGGCATGGCCTACGGCCCAACCTGCGGCAAAGCCGCCCATGCTGTGGCCGGCAACGAAGATCCGGTTGGGGTCGATGCGATAGTCCTTCGCATGGGCAGGATCGCGCGCGAAGGCCACCGCGGCGTCCGCATCCTCGAGCACATGGGTGAAGGAGAACGTGCCCGGGCTACCCCACGATCCACGGTAATGCAGGGTCAGGACATTGAACCCCGCACGGCGGACAGCCTGGGCCAGGTCGAGGTTTTGCTCGTTGCCGGGAAACCCGTGGAACAGCACCAGCGTGGGGTGCGGCCCCGCGCCCGAGGCGAGGTAAAACACCGCGTTCATCTTCGAACCATGGCTGTCGATCTGGGCAACCTGCATGCGGGCGGGGTTCGCCTTGTCCGCCGGCGGATCGGCGGTGACCACACCCGGGTGCGGGTAGGGAGCGGCCGAGGCGCTGAAAACCAGTAACGACAGGACAAGGCAAGCCAATATCGCGCGCATCGGGGACATTCCTGGGCCGGAGGTGTCCAAGCGTGGGCCTTGCCGAATTTGGGCGCAAGGTGGACCGATGAATTCCGCCGACGATGTGCTATAAATGATTTGTATGACAAATGACCCTGAGGGGGTCCACGTGGCGCGAACGACGGGACCGCGAAACCTGCATGGACAGGTGGTCCAGGAACTAGGGCAAATGATCGTCGGCGGCAACCTTGCCCCGGGCGAGCCGTTGCCGCGCGAGGAAGCCCTGGCCACGCGCATGGCCGTCAGCCGCACGGTACTACGCGAAGCGCTGAAAGTGCTGGCTACCAAGGGCTTGATCGAAACCCGCCAGAAGACCGGCATGCGCGTGCGCGAAACCCGCTTCTGGAACCAGCTCGACGCCGATGTCCTGGCCTGGCGTTGCGCGGCGATGCCCACCGACGACTTCGTCGACAAACTGGTGGAAATGCGCGAGATCGTGGAGCCCGCCGCGGCGGCTGCCGCCGCACGCCGCCGCGACGACGCCCAGCTGGCCGAGGTCGCCGCCGCTTACCAGGCGATGGATGAGGCGATGGACCTCGACTCCTGGGCCGAAGCCGACGTTCGCTTTCACGAAGCGGTGCTACGCGCCACCAACAACGAATTGCTCGCCTCGCTGTTCTCGGTGATCCAGACCGCCCTTGCCACGTATTTCCTGATGTCCGCCCGCACCACCGCCAACTTCCGCTATGCCCTGCCCCAGCACCATGCCGTGTACGACGCCATCCGCCGCCGCCGGCCCAACGCTGCGGCCGACGCGATGCGGGGCCTGATCAACGATTCGCGCGACAAGCTGAAAACGCGCCGCGCGGCAAAGCCATGAACCACCTGATCGCCCTGGATTGGGGCACCTCCAGCTTCCGCGCCTACCTGCTCGATGCGGCTGGCGCCATCGTGGAAACCCGCCAAAAGCCCTGGGGCATCCGCCAGTTGCCCGAAGGCGGTTTCGGTGGCGCTTTTGCCGCGATGGTGGCCGGCTGGCCCGACTGCCCGGTGATCGCCGCCGGCATGGTGGGCAGCCGCAATGGCTGGCATGAAGCGCCTTACCTTGATATTCCCGCGGGCGTAGCCGAGCTGGCCGCGGCCCTCGTGCCGGTTCCCGCCCCCGCCGGGCGCGTGGTGCACCTGGTGCCGGGCCTGCGCAACAGCCGCGGCCCCGACGTGATGCGCGGCGAGGAGACCCAGCTGGTCGGCGCGCTGGCGCTGCGGCCGCCGCCCGAGGGCGAGGCGACCGTGGTGCTGCCGGGGACGCACAGCAAATGGGTGCGGGTGAAGGACGGCGTGATCACCGATTTCGTGACCACCATGACCGGCGAACTGTTCGCCCTGCTGTCCCGCCATTCGATCCTGGCGGTCGAGGTCAAGCCCGATGCACCCATGGACGTCGACGCCTTCAGCCGCGGCGTGCGCACCGCGCGCGCCAGTGGCGGCGCCGGTGGCGTGTCACGGTTGTTCTCGACGCGGGCGTTGATGCTCGACGGCACGCTCGACGCGTCAAGCGTTCCGGATTACCTCTCGGGCCTGCTGATCGGCGAGGAAATCCGTTCGACCCTGGCCGATGGCCGCATGGACTGCACGCTGCCGCTACGCCTGGTGGGTGACGCCGCGCTGGGCGCGCGCTACCGCATGGCCGCCAGCGACTTCGCCCTTACCGTTTCACCCGCCGTTGAAGACACCGCCG
>NZ_DATHFX010000190.1:0-4994 GCF_035317885.1 Pinirhizobacter sp. | reverse complement strand
CATCTGCGAACGACCGTCGGTAAGCGTTCCCTGGGGCGAGCTGACGTTCGCGGCGCGCAGCGCCTGGGAAACGTCGTTGGCCGACAGCCCTTGCGAGGCGAGGGCGGCCGTATCCAGCTCCACCCGCACCGCGTGCGCGGTGCCGCCGAAGATCTGCACGCGGGCGACACCGGGCAGCTGGGCGATCGCGGGCGACAGCAGGGTGTCGGTGATGTCGTAGAGCTTGTCGGGCGGCAGCGAGGTGGACGTCAGTGACACCAGCAGCACGGGGATCTGCGAGGTATCGAACTTGAAATAGTTCGGCGGGGCCGGCATGCCGGTGGGAAGATCCACCGCCGCGGCATTGAGCGCTGCCTGCACGTCGCGCGCGGCTTTGTCGGCAGTCCGGTCCATGGTGAAGCGAACCTGCACGAAGCAGGAGCCTTCGGTGCACTGCGAAACCATTTCCTCGATACCCGGGATCTGGCCCAGATGGCGTTCGAGCGGCGCGGCCACGGTGGTGGCCATCACCTGCGCGCTGGCGCCCGGCATCTGGGCGAACGCCACCACGCCTGGAAATTCCAGCGAGGGCAGGGCGGCCACGCCCAGCAGGATGTACGCGACTACGCCTGCCAGGGTTAGTCCCAGCGCAAGTAGCGACGTCCCCACGGGCCGACGGATGAATGGCGCGAATATGTTCACAAACCTCCCGGGCGGATCGCCTCTCCCGGCGAACCGCGTTGCACGCGTCGTTTCCTTGACCGTTTCCGCGCGCCTTAGTTTAACGGGCAAGCGGGGTATCGTGCCGCCACGTTAGGCGCGGACGATGACGAACGCGTGTGCAGGAAGTATGTCCGTGCCGAAAGGCAGGGGCGGCGGCATGTGTCGGCCTCCACCGCCCCTTCATCGTTTCAAACGATGCAAATCGTTCAGTTGGGTTGGGGTCAGAGTCATGACTCTGACCCCGTTTAGAACGATACAGATTGGTCAGCGTGCGGGCGAATAACGTAACGTCAGGTAGTACGTACGGCCCAACTGGTTGTAGTAGCGCGAAGTTTCGTAGGTCTTGTCGGCCAGGTTGGCGACCCGCGCCTGGATGCTCCAGGCGGGACGGAACGTCCAGCTGGCGCGGACGTCAGCCGTGGTGTATCCACCCAATCGCGCCGAGTTGGCCGCGTCGTCGTAGCTGTAGCCAGCGCTGTAAACCGAGCCGCCCACGCTGAAGTCGCCAAGGTCGCGGTCAAGATCGACGCGGCCCATGCGACGCGGACGCCGTGCCAGCAGGTTGCCGTCGGTGCCATCGTCAGCCTGGCTGATCGGCTGCTGCACGGTGGCCGAGGCACGCAGGTGCCAGCCATCGACGTCCGCGCCCAGCTGGCCTTCGATGCCACGCAAGCGGGCACGCGCCACGTTGATTGGCACGAAGTTCTCGTCGTAGCCGATGAGATTGGTGAGCTTGGTCTGGTAGGCGTTCACCGCCCAATTCCACGCACCGGGCCGGGCCGACAGGCCGATCTCGTAGCTGCGGCCGGATTCAGGCTTCAGGTTCGGGTTGCCGCTGCCGAACGGATAGTAGAGATCGTTGAACGTGGGCGCGTGGAACGACGACGCCCACGAGGCCGACAGCACCATCTGGTTGTCGAAGTGGTAGCCGTAGGCAATGCCGCCGGTGTTGTGGTTGCCGAACTGCTCGTTGTGGTCGTGGCGGCCAGAAAGCTGGATCTCATTGGCGTCGAACCGACCCTGGTACAGGGCAAACACGCCGGTGTTGTTGCGGCGGTCGGCGAGGTAGCCGGTGTCGCTGTCCAGACGTTCCTGGCTGTAGTCCACGCCGGCGGACACCGACTGGCCCGGGGCCAGCGTGAAGTCGTTCTGCCAGCTGGCCTGGTTCCGCTTCGAATAGCCGAAGCCGATGCGCGGGCCGAAGGCGTAGTTGTCGGCACGGTCCTGGTTCTGCCCCACGGCCACGTTCATGCGCCAGATGTCGGTCACCGGGAAGCCGAGGTTGCCGCCCACCACCTGCTGCGAGCGGCGGGTGAAGTTGCCGAAGTCGCCGTCGTATTCGATGTCGCCCTTGCTGCGCAGGAAGCTTCCGGTCAGCACCACGTCGTTATCCCAGCGGTAACCACCGGAAAGCGCGGCGTTGTAGGTGCGGTAGCCATCCTTGTCGGGCTGGTCGGCGAAGCAGCCGGCGAAGGCTTCGGCGGCGCCGACCTTGCAGGCGTTGATGCCGCGCGTGTACTGGCCGCCGAGGCTGGCGTTGTACCAGCCGTGTTCGGTGCCGCCGGAAATGCCCGCCTGGCCGTCGACCAGGCTGTGACTGCCCGCGGTGAGCGCCAGCGAGGGTGTCGGCGCTTCACCTGCGTCGCCGTGGCGGGTGAAGATCTGCAGCACGCCGCCGATGGCGTCCGCACCGTAAAGGCTCGAACGCGGGCCGCGGACGAACTCGATATGGTCGATCTGTTCCACCGGAATCTGCTCGAAGGCCGGCAGCCCCGCCGCGACGGTGCCCACGCGGACGCCGTCGATCAACACCAGGGTGTGCGAGGAGTTGGTACCGCGGACGAACATCGAGGTCTGCTGGCCCAGGCCGCCGGCATTGGCGAAATTCACGCCAGGCAGGCCCGTGAGCAGGTCCTGCACCGATTGCGGCTGCAGGCGGTCGATGTCCTGGCGGGTAATCACCGTTACCGGCGCCAGCGTGTCCTCGATCGAGGTAGCGGTGCGGGTGGCGGTCACCACCACTGTTTGCATGGTTTGCGGTTGCGTTTCGTCCGCGGCGTGGGCGGCGGTGGCTGCGAGCAAGGCAGCGGCGAGCAAGGTCTTCTTCATGAGGTTGTGCGGGTCCCGGGGTTCGAACGGACCGGCAGCGCGCAGGAAGGAATGGAACGAGGTCGCGCACGGGCGCGGGCCAGGTCCGGCTTCGCCCTCCGCGAGCCACCAGCAGCATGAATCCGCTTGCGCGGATATCCGGGCCGGTCTCCGGGCTGGCGAACGTCGGGACCATTGGGCCCGAGGGGAACGGCACCTTCCCGCACTTATCGTGCAGTGGCGTCTTGCCGTTCCTTGCGTCGCTTACCGTTGCGGGGGCAGCGCCGGATTCTCACCGGCTTCCCGTTTCATCCCTTGGGTGAACACCCTTGGGACACCTGGACGGGGCGCATGGTAGCAGGTTCCCCTTTGCGCCGATTACTCGCAGCGCTGGCAGGCGCCGGCGATCCAGGTCTCATAGACCGAATAATCTTCGTTCAGGGCGACGAGGTCGGCGCGGTAGCCGGCGGTGACCTTGCCGAAGGTCTTTTCCAGTCCCAGGAACGCGGCAGGGTAGGTAGAGGCCATGCGTGCGGCCTCGGCCAGCGGCACCCCCACCATTTCCACGGTGTTGCGTACCGCCGTGGCCATGTCCAGGGCGGAACCGGCCAGCACGCCGCCGGCGGTCTGGCACACGCCGTCGCGGGCGGTGATCCTTTCGCCATTCAGGATGAACGATGGATCGGCCGCGCCCACCGGCGGCATGGCGTCGGTCACCAGGAACATCTTCTGCCGCGGCTTGGCAGCAATCGCCACGCGCAGGGCGGCCGGGTGCACGTGGTGACCGTCGACGATCAGGCCGCACCAGCTGTGCGGATCTTCCAGCGCCGCACCGACCACGCCGGGTTCGCGGCTGGTGAACGGGGTCATGGCGTTGAAGAGGTGGGTGAAGCCACGCACGCCGTTGCGCAGGGCATCGCGCATGGTTTCGTAGTCGGACGCCGTGTGACCGGCGGCCACGGTGACGCCAGCCTCGGTGAGCTGGCGCAAGGTGTCGATGCTGGCGCGTTCAGGTGCCAGGGTAAGCAAGGTGACGCCGTTGTGCTTGCCGGCCAGCATCGCGATGTCATCCATGTCGACCGTGCGGAACTTCGCCGGGTTGTGCACGCCCTTGCGCTCGGGCGCCAGGAACGGGCCTTCCAGGTGGATGCCGAGCACACCCGGCACGCCCTGTTCGATGGCCGCGTTCACCGCCTCGATGGCCCGGCGCATCACGTCGACATCGTCGCTGATCAGCGTGGGCAGGAAGCCCGTAGTGCCGTAGCGGCGATGCGCGGCACCGATGGTGCGGATGGTTTCCACCGTGGGCGCATCGTTGAACAGCACGCCGCCGCCACCGTTCACCTGGCAATCGATGAAGCCGGGCAACAGTACGCGGCCTTCCAGGTCGTGGCGCTCGGCGGCGCGCACGCGCGGGTCGGACGGCAGGGCCAGCCCGGCGATGACATCGCCTTCCAGCAGCACGGCGAAGCCGCCTTGCAGGCCGTGGTCGGTGAGGACGCGTCCGTTGACGAGTGCGGTGGTCATGAGTATCTCTCTCTTCGATTCGATGGGCCGGACCGTCAAACGGTCTCGGTCACTTTGTTGAGATGCGGCGGCACGTCGGGATTCAGCCCGCGGCGCAGCGACAGCGCGTTGGCCGCGCGATAGAAGCTCTGGATGGTGAGGATCGGCGCGGTAAGCGCATTGGAGCCGGCCAGGGGCAACGCGCCAACGCCCGCCGCGCCCGGTGCGGCCACCCAGACACGGGCGCCGCGGCCGCGGAATTCGCTGGCCACCGCCAGCGTGCTGGCGAGTGCTTCGTCGTCCTGGGCGAAGAACAGCACCGGGAATTCCGGGCCCACCAGGGCCATCGGGCCGTGCTTGACCTCCGCCGCACTGAACGCCTCCGCGTGCAGGGCGCAGGTTTCCTTGAATTTCAGCGCCGCCTCCAGCGCGATGGCGAAGCCGTAGCCCCGGCCCACCACGAAGAAGTTGCGCGCATCCACCAGGCCGTCGACCAGGCTCGACCAATCCGCGTCCCAGCCCTGGCGCAGTTGTGCGGGCAGGGCGCGAAGCGCGTCATCGAGTTCGGAGTCTTCGCTCCAGCGGGCCACCAGGTGCAAGGTGGCCACCAGCGCCGCGATGTAGCTCTTGGTGGCGGCAACGCTTTTCTCAGGCCCCGCACGCAACGGGATCACCACGTCCGCGGCAGCGGCGAGCGG
>NZ_DATHFX010000189.1:0-4450 GCF_035317885.1 Pinirhizobacter sp. | reverse complement strand
CATTTCCCTGCCCTATGGCGCGATCGACCAGCAGGAAGTACTCAGCGGCGGCTACTCGGCTGCCTATGGCCGATCCGACGGCGGCGTGATCAGCCAGGTCGGCAAGAGCGGCACGAACGAGTGGCATGCCGGCGCACAGGTGCTATGGGCACCGGCCTTTGCACAGAGTGACGCGCGCGACATCCACTATCTGCATGGTGGCGATGAGAAAGGCACGATCTACCAGCGCAACGCGCAAAACAAGCAGTGGGTGACCACCGTCGACGGCTATGTCGGCGGCCCGCTGATCAAGGACAAGCTTTTCATCTTCGCGGCGGTGGAGGCGCAGCGCACCGAAGGGAACGACGTGGGCTCGCGCAATAGTCCGTACGACACCCAGTACCGCTACGAAGATCCGAAAGGTTACGTAAAGCTCAACTGGAACATCAACCAGAGCAACATCCTGGAACTCACCGGCCTGTCGCAAACCCACCGCTCCACCGGGTCGAAGTACAACTACGACTACGACACGCTGTCCGACGGCGATTACGCCAGCGGCGACCAGACGCTCAAGACCAGCGCGCGCATCTGGGTGGGCAAGTTCACCAGCTACATCACCGACAACCTCACGCTGACCGCGATGTACGGAAAATCCAAGCTCAGCTACTACAACGAGCCGATCGATTCGGGCGTCACTGGGCCCTTCATCGGCGCGGCCGACCAGCAGAACCCGGCACTGAACGGCGGCCACATCATCACCAACGGCCAGACCCTCGACACCGTGGACAATCCCGACCATAAGTCGAGCAACCGTAACCTGCGGGTGGACTTGAACTACAAGCTCGGCGATCACTCGATCACCGCGGGCATCGATAACCAGGATTCGAAGGACATCCAGGACGGAACCACCATCGGCGGCGCCGGTTACGAGCTGTGGTACGCGCACGGCGACGCGGACAAGAACATCAGCGACAACCCTTATGTCGGCATGCCCGGCAACTACCCGGGTGGCCAGACCGGCTACTACGCCTACATCCGCCACTACAACACGCTGGCCACGGTGGCGGTCAAGCAGCGCGCCCAGTACGTGGAAGACAACTGGCAGGTGAATGACCGCCTGCTGCTTTCGCTGGGCGTGCGCAACGACCAGTTCACCAACTACAACCCGTTCGGCGTGGCGTACCTGCGCCTGACCAAACCGCAATGGGCGCCTCGCCTGGGCTTCAGCTGGGATGTGAACGGCGATTCCTCGCTGAAGGTATATGGCAACGCCGGCCGCTACTTCCTGGCCATGCCCGCCAGCGTCGCGTTGCGCACGGCCTCAGGCTCCCTTGCCGTGAACGAGTACTACACCTATACCGGTATCGCCGCCGATGGCACGCCCACCGGCCTCACCCCGGTCGCCTCGGCCACGGGCGGCGGCGTGTCCCCCAATGGGGAATACGGCCAGGCCCCCGACCCGAAGACCGTGTCGGCGAAGAACATCAAGTCCGAATCGCAGGACGAATTCATCCTCGGCTTCGACAAGCAGTTGAACAACGCTTACGTGTGGGGCATGAAGGCGACCGTGCGGCACCTGAACAACGCGCTCGATGACGTGTGCGACAACGGCGCGATCAGCCGTGCCGCCGAGGCCCAGGGCGCGGACCTCGCCAACGTCACCATCGGCAGCTGCTACCTTTCCAATCCCGGCCGCGCCAACGTCTACCAGCTCAAGTCCGCCGACGGCGGCTACACCAACGTCACCGTCACCAACAAAGACTTCGGCTTCAGCCACCTCAAGCGTAATTACTACGGCCTGGATACCTACCTGTCGCACCCGTTCGACGGCACCTGGGGTGCGAAGATCGACTACCTGTATTCGCGCAGCTATGGCAATACCGAGGGCCAGGTGCGCACGGACGTTGGCCAGGGCAGCGTGTCCGCATCACGCGACTGGGACTACGAAACGCTGATGGAGTACGCCAACGGGTACCTCGCCAACGACCGCAAGCACGTGATCAAGTTCTACGGCTCCTACCAGGTGGCCGCGGAGTGGATGCTCTCGGCCAACGTCACCGTGGCCTCGGGCACGCCGCGCGAATGCCTGGGCCTGTACGGCACGGCGCAGAACGACCCATCCGGTTATGGCAGCTACTACCACTATTGCGACGGGCAGCCGACGCGGCCGGGCGACAAGGGCCGCAATCCCTGGCAGGAGAATATCGACCTGTCTGCCGAATACCGCCCGGAGTGGGCCGGCAAGAAGCTCGCGTTCAACGCCACGGTGTTCAACGTACTCAACCAGCAGCGCGCCAACCAGATCGACCCGGTGTATGGCACGACCACCACGGTGAAGGACAGCTACCAGCGCGTCATCAGCTACCAGACACCGCGTTACGTCCGCTTTGGCGTGACGTACGACTTCTAACCGACACGCCTTGAGTGTTTCCCCCGGCCCTTCCGCGCCCGTCCCCTGTACGCGCGGAGGGGCTGTTTTTTTCGAACGCAGGTTTCAGGCTTCGACCATTCGCTTCAGGCGCAACAACGCATCGTCCCACTGCCGGGCGACGTGATCGAGCGAACGGCGTGCTTCCTCCAGGCGCGAAGGCGCAAATGCCCACATCCGCTCGCGCCCGACCTTCACGTCATTGACCAACCCGGCTTCGGCCAGCACCAGCAGGTGTTTGGTCACGCCCTGGCGTGTGATTTGCGAGCCTTCGGTGAGCTGGGCGATGGACATGGCTCCGCCGGCACACAGCAGGACCACCAGCCGCAATCGCGCCTCGTCACCCAGGGCGGCGAATACGGGCGCGCACCGCTGCAGGCTGCCCTGCGGTGATTGCTTAGTGCGTGGCGACATGGCGCTGGATGTTTTCCATCTGTTCTTCCCATCCGTGGCTGTTCATGCGAAATGCCTCGGCACGCCGTTCGACGGGAATGGCATCGAATCCAGACTCCACTACGCGTAGCAGGGTTCCCCTAGAGGCATCTTCCAGCTCGAACATCACAAGCGTGGTGGGTTCATCGTCGTAATTTTTGGTCGGATCCACCGCGTGTGGATGCCAGCGGAAACCAAAACGGCGTTCCGGCTCGATGCAGACGACGAGGAATTCGAACTTCATGTGTTCGTAACCTGGGATCGTGATGCGTCCCCTGGCAAGCTCGCCCTCGACGAATGCCTCGCCCTGCAGCACAACGCCGAACCATTCCCCGAATGCCTTTGGCTGGATCAGCGCTTGCCACACCCGTGAACGCGGGGCCATAAGCTGGATCTGTCGTTCGATGCGATCGGTGTCTTCGTTCATATGCCACCTCCTGGTTGCATATCTATATCGCACATGATCGCTGAATGCAACCTTTTGGTTGCCCAATGCGACGCCAGGCGTGCAGCGATACCGGCGTTCACCGATATCGCTGCACAACGCCTTACATGTTTGCCTTGCCCGCCTCGCTGCACTGTGCGCCCGTGCAATCGATCTCAAGCCGCGCCACGGCACCTGGGCAGGTGCTGAAGAAGCGGCCGTGGTCACCTTCCACGCTCTCCACGCGGATCAGGCGGTCGCATTGATGCACCGACGCAAGATCCTGCGCCGAACGGAACATCGGCACCGACACGCGCGGGTCAAGGCTCGCCGGGCCGCCGGGAACGACCGTCGCCGGTGCAGCGGAAATGCCCTGGGCGTCAGCATCATTCGCCGGGGCTGTAGCACCGTCGGATACTGGACCGGCTTCGGCCACCGGCGTGGGGGCCTGCTGGGTGTCCGGTGCAACGGCGTCGTTCGCCTGCCCGCTGGCGGGGGCCTCGGGCAGGACCAACCGCGCCTGGTCGCCGGATACCCGGAAGGCGTCGGCGGACGTACGCACCATGCTGCACTCAAGCACGCCCTTCTTGCCCTTCGCCTGGTCCACGACGTGCAGCTGGCTGCGGGCGGCCCACATCCCCATCTTCACTTCCTGCCAGATGAAATACGTCTTGCCGGCCTGGACATCCAGGGAGATGGTGACGTCTTTTTCGGTCTTGGAGGTCACCGAGTGCGTGCCTGGCGGCAAAGCCACTTCAAGATAGGTCTTGGGGCCCGTATCGCCGATGGAAATGCCGTCCACCAACAGCGGCATCTTGATGGCCGCACCCATGATTTCGTCGCGATAGATATAAACCGTCCCCTTGTCGGCGACCGGCGCGAACTGCTTGGCCGCTGCATCGTCGCTTCGTGCGGCCATTGGCACGCTGGCGCAGCCGGTCATTCCAATGGCCGCAGCGATCATCGCCGCGGCAAGATACTTGCGCATCATGTCCTTATCCCCTGTAGTGGTGCGAACGTCGGTTGGTCGATCACCAGGGGTACCCGCCCGCCCGCCCGCTCCCCTGCGGGCCCGGTGCGAACGCACCGCGGCCGTGCCTTCCCCCCCCCTGTAGGGACGGCGAGGCGATCCTCGCACAATCGTGCGGGATCGCACCACTGGCCGCACGGCCAGGAATCCGCGCCTC
>NZ_DATHFX010000188.1:0-2700 GCF_035317885.1 Pinirhizobacter sp. | reverse complement strand
GGGTTCTCCCTTGTGCGGATGCTCGGGTCCGTAGCAAACCCGTGCCTGGAGGCGGCCCGATGGTGAAGCAAGGCAAGCCGACTCTTTACGACGAGGCATTCGAACACGACAGCTGCGGTTTCGGGCTGGTCGCGCAGGTGGACGGCAAGCCGTCCGCCGCGTTGGTGGACACCGCGTTCTCGGCGCTGGGCAAACTTTCCCATCGCGGCGGCGTCAATGCCGACGGCATCAGCGGCGATGGCTGCGGCGTGCTCGTGCATGGCGCGAAGCCCTGGCTACGGGCCCTGGCGGCCGAGGCCGGGATCATCGTGGGCGAGCGCTTCGCCGCGGGCCTGGTGTTCGACGATCGCGCCGGCGATGCCGTCGCGGCATCGGTGCTGGAAGAAAAACTCAAGGCCGCCGGCCTTACCATCGCCGGCTGGCGCGACGTGCCGGTCAATGCCGATGCCTGCGGTCCACTGGCCGCGGCCGAAATGCCGCGCGTGCGCCAGGTGTTCGTCAACGCCGGTGAAGTCCACGACGACGCCACCTTCGAGCGCGCGCTGTTCCGCGCCCGCCGGCTTGCCGAAGTGGACCTCGTCGACCATGAGGCCTTCTACGTGGTGTCGCTGTCGGTGCACGTGGTGGGCTACAAGGCGATGGCAGCGCCCGGCCGCTTGCGCGATGTCTACGCGGACCTGCGTCACCCGGACTTAAGTGCCGATGCGGTGGTCTTCCACCAGCGCTTCTCCACCAATACCTCGCCGCAGTGGCGCCTGGCCCAGCCGTTCCGCTTCCTGGCGCACAACGGCGAGATCAATACCATCCGCGCCAACCGTCGCTGGATGCTGTCGCGTTCCTCGGTGATGCGCTCGCCACTGGTGGACCTGGAAGGCATCGGCCCGCTGGTGCGCCAGAAGGGTTCGGATTCGGAAAGCCTCGACAACGCCCTGGAAGTGCTGCTGGCCGGTGGCATGGACCTCTTGAGCGCGATGAAGGTGCTGGTGCCGCCTGCCTACGCCGCACGCGAGAACCTCGACGAAGACCTCGCCGCCTTCTACGAGTACTACGCGCTGCACTCCGAGCCCTGGGACGGCCCCGCGGGCCTGGTGATCTGCGACGGGCAGTACGCCGCCTGCACGCTCGATCGAAACGGCCTGCGCCCTGCACGCTGGGCGCTCTCCGACGACAACCACCTGATCGTGGCGTCCGAGGCAGGCCTGTGGGACGTGCCGTCCTCGCGCGTGGTGGCCAAGGGCCGCCTGGCGCCGGGTGAGATGATCGCCGTGGACTTCGCCAACAAGCGCCTCCTGCACGATGCCGACATCGACGCCATCAACCGCGCCCGCGCGCCGTTCCGCGAATGGCTGCGCGAGGGCGTGGTGTACCTCGAATCCGACCTGATCGACCCGAACCTCGCCGCCGAGCCGTTGCCGGCTGACGAACTCAAGCGCTACCAGAAGCTCTACGGCCTCACCCGCGAGGAAACCGAGTCGGTGCTGAAGGTGCTGGCCGAGACCGAGGCCGAGGCCACCGGTTCCATGGGCGACGACACGCCGATGGCGGCGATGTCCGGGCATGTGCGTCCGTTGTTCGACCGCTTCCGCCAGGGCTTCGCCCAGGTTACCAACCCGCCGATCGATCCGCTGCGCGAGCGGCTGGTGATGTCGCTGGTCACGCAGATCGGCCAGGAAGGAAACATCTTCGACCTCGGTCCGGAGAACGCCCGCCAGGTGCTGCTCAATTCACCGATCCTGTCGCAACGCAAGCTGCGGCAGATCCTGGCGATGGAGCAATACGCCGACACGCCGCGCTTCGACCTCATGTATGGCGAGGGACAGACCCTCGAAGGCGCGCTGCGCAAGCTATGCGACGACGTCGAGGCCGCCGTGCGCAACGGCGTGCAGGTGGTGTTCCTGTCCGACCGCTACCCGCGCCGGGAGCTGACCCCCATCCACTCGCTGCTTGCCACCGGTGCGGTGCATGCGCGCCTGGTGGAAACGGGCCTGCGCTGCCAGTGCAACATCATGGTGGAGACGGCCACGCCGCGCGATCCACACCAGTTCGCATGCCTCATCGGTTTCGGCGCCACGGCGATCTATCCGTGGCTGGCCTACCAGAGCCTGTTCGACCTGGGTCGAAGCGGCCACATCCGCAAGAACGACGGCGCCCCGCGCGAGATCGGCCGCGACTACCGCCGTGGCGTACGCAAGGGCCTGTTGAAGATCCTCTCGAAGATGGGCATTTCCACCGTCGCCGGCTACCGCGGCGCGCAGCTCTTCGAGATCGTCGGCCTGGACGATGCCGTGGTGGAACTGTGCTTCCCCGGCACACCTTCGCGCGTGGGTGGCGCCACCTTCGCCGATCTGGATGCCGAGCAGCGCACGCTGGCCGGCGAGGCCTGGAACGACATGGCCGGCCTTCGCCCGGGTGGCCTGTACAAGTACATCCACGGCGGCGAATACCACATGTACAACCCCGATGTGATCGCCAGCCTGCAGGTGGCGGTGCGCACGGGTTTGATGAGCGACTACCGGCGCTACGCACAGTTCGTCGATGGCCGTCCGCCGTCGGCGTTGCGCGACCTGCTGCACCCTGTGGCAGGCACGCCCGTACCGCTGGACGAAGTGGAACCGGTGGAAACCATCCTCAAGCGCTTCGATTCGGCCGGCATGTCGCTGGGTGCGTTGTCGCCCGAGGCGCACGAAGCGCTGGCCATCG
>NZ_DATHFX010000187.1:0-4594 GCF_035317885.1 Pinirhizobacter sp. | reverse complement strand
ATCCACGGCGTCGAGGGAGCAGGCTCCGCGGGAGTTTCGTCGGCAAGCGGCGAGGTGGCGGGTTCCCCGGCAGCGTGCGTGGCAACCGGTGCAGGAGCGGCCACTGGCGCATGAACGGCAACGGGCGTCGGCGTGACAACCGGCGTAGCTGCAGCGACGGGGGCGGGCGGAGCAACCGGAGCAGGCGCTGCGACAGGTTCAGGCGTCGGCTCCGGGATGCGTGCGGCCAGTGCCGCGGCGTCCACGGCGGCATCTGCGAGGTCGCTACGCTCGCGGGTTTCGATCAGATCCGGTTTTGCTACCTCTACGTGCTCGACGTGCGGCACCAGCTCAGCTGGTGCAATAGCCTCGGACCGGCCATGCGTGGCCTCGACGATCGGCGAGGGGGCCGGGGCCATGGGAATGGAAGCACCCTCGTGCGCGGCGACAATGCCGCGCTCCGGTGCCGCCACGGGCGGGAGGTCCGGCAGCGGCGGTAACGGCGGCAGGTTGAAGGCGTTCGTGGCGTGGTGTTGCGGCGTAGGCTCTGCCACCGACACTGGTGCATCGCCCACAGTCTGCAGCACGGGCGCGGGGCGGACGTCAGTGTGGGTCGGCCTTTCGGCGACGGGCGCGGCTTCCAGGGCCGACTCATCGGCACGGAGAGCACGGCCGGCCGATTCTTCCACGGTAACGGCTGGCGCGGCGGCGATGTCGTCACCGTCGGTATCGTCCTCGTCCTGGTCGGTATCGAGCGCACCTGCGACGGCACCGGCCTGGGTGTCATCCTGGCGACGGCGGCGGCGACCACCGCGGCGACCGCGACGGCGGCGCTGGCCGCTCTCGGCGTCCTTCGCGTCCTCGGAGCCCGACGGCGCCTGTGTGGCCGTCACGTCCTGGGTGACCACGGTGTCGCCTGCGTCCTGTCCGGGGACCGAGGTGACCTTCAGCTGGACGTCGTCCGTGTTGCCTGGCGCCGCAGCCTTGTCGCCGCGGGGCTGACGAGGTGGCTGCGCCGGACGCTCGGACTTCTCGGCAACGGCTTGCTGCTTGCGTGGATCGTCCTTCGGGCCTTCCATCGGACCCTGGCGACCGGCGTTGTTGCCGCGGCCACCTGCCTGCGGCTGGCGGCCTTCACGGGGTGCGGCGGCATCGGGCCGGGGCTGCTGCTTGTTGCGGCCCTGTTGCTGGGGCTGCTGGCGGCCGGCGTTGGCACCGGAGGCCTCTTTCGTGCCGCTGCCCTCACGGCGCGGTTGCTGGCGTTGACCGCCGCCACCCTGGCGATTGCCGCCCTGGCCGCCACGACCGTCGCGGCGTTCGGAGCCCTGGCGGCTGCCGCGCTCACCACGTTCGCCGCGCGCCTGGCGCGCTTCACGCTCGGGCTGGGCAGGTGCCGCGGGGGCCGGACGGAACCAGCCGATGATGCGGGAGAGTACGCCGCCACCGGTGTCTGGCACCGGCGTGGAAGCGCGTGGCCTGGCGGGACGCGGCGGCGGCGCCGACGGGAGGGAAGCGGCCTCCGGCTGATCCTCGCGCACGGGTGCGGGCGTTGCCGGGACCACGCCGCTGACCAGCGGCTGCTCGCCGCTACCCAGGGCCTGGCCCATCTTGGGCAGCGCCGCGGCTTCAACCGTGACGGTGCGCTCATAGCTGGGCTTGCTGTGCTCGCCCATGTCCGCTTCGCGGATGCGCTGGATCTCGATGTGCGGGGTTTCGAGCTGTTCGTCGGCTACCACCACCACGTGCACGCTGTGGCGCAGCTCGATTTCGACGATCGACGCGCGTTTTTCGTTCAGCATGAAGTTGGCCACCGCTGCCGGCGCCTGCACCAGCACCTGGCCGGTGTTTTCCTTCATGGCATGTTCTTCGATCAGGCGTAGGGTGGAGAGGGCGAGCGACTCCACGCTGCGGATGTGGCCGTGGCCCTCGCAGCGCGGGCAGACGATCTGGGTGGCTTCGCCCAGGCTCGGGCGCAGGCGCTGGCGGGACATTTCCAGCAGGCCGAAGCGCGAGATGCGGCCGATCTGCACGCGGGCGCGATCGTTCTTCAGGGCATCCTTGAGCTTCTCTTCCACGTCGCGCTGGTGGCGCGGGCTGTCCATGTCGATGAAGTCGATGACGATCAGGCCGCCGGCGTCGCGGATGCGCAGCTGGCGGGCGATTTCCACCGCCGCTTCGCAGTTGGTGTTGAACGCCGTTTCCTCGATGTCCGAACCCTTGGTGGCCTTGGACGAGTTGATGTCCACGGCGGTCAGGGCTTCGGTCTGGTCGATCACGATCGAGCCGCCGGAGGGCAGGCGTACGCTGCGGGCGAAGATGTTCTCGATCTGGGTTTCGATCTGGTAGCGCGAGAACAGCGGGGTGGGATCCTGGTAGAGCTTGAGCTTGCGCAGGTTATTGGGCATGACCTGCTGCACGAATTCGCGCGCATCGTTGAAGAGGGATTCTTCGTCGATGAGGATCTCGCCGATGTCGTTACGCAGGTAGTCGCGAAGCGCCCGGATGAAAAGCTTCGATTCCTGGTAGATCAGGAAGGGGGCCTTCTGGCTGCTGGCGGCGGCGGAGATCGCCTTCCACAGCTGCAGGAGGTAGTCCAGGTCCCACTGCAGCTCTTCCGCGTCGCGGCCCATGCCGGCGGTGCGGACGATCAGGCCGACGTCGTCGGGAACGGCCAGGTGGTCCATGGCTTCCTTGAGGGCCTGGCGGTCCTCACCCTCGATGCGGCGGGAGACGCCGCCGGCACGGGGGTTGTTGGGCATCAACACCATGTAGCGGCCGGCCAGGCTGATGAACGTGGTGAGGGCGGCACCCTTGTTGCCACGTTCTTCTTTCTCGACCTGGACGATGATTTCCTGGCCTTCGCGCAGGAGGTCCCGGATGTTGGACTTGCCCTCTGCCTGGGGGTTGAAATACTCCCGGGCAATTTCCTTCAGGGGCAGGAAGCCATGGCGCTCGGCGCCATAGTCGATGAAGCAGGCTTCCAGGGAGGGCTCGACCCGCGTGATGCGGCCCTTGTAAATATTGGCTTTTTTCTGTTCGCGGGAGGGGATCTCGATGTCGAGATCGTAGAGGTTCTGGCCATCGACGATGGCCACGCGCAACTCTTCACGCTGAGTCGCGTTGATCAACATACGTTTCATTGTGGGTTCCTTGGCTTGCCGCGCGTCGCGTGCCTCGGTGGCGCCACATGGCGGCCTGCCGGGGATCGCGCCGCAGCGGTAAAGCGGCAAAAGTCCGGGGCCGTCGCTGGCTCCGGCGTGATTCTTGGCATTTCGCGCCAACGCACGATCAAGTCCATACCTGACAAGGCACCGGACAACCGCGACCCGAACCGTTACGATGAAAGGGAATGGCGACCGGCCGCCTGACTGATGGCCTGCCGACGCAATCCTCGCCGGCGTGACGGGCGGGCGTATTGCCGCAGGGGCGAGCCCTTCGGCGCTACGTAGCGCTGGTCGAGTATCCTATCTAATTCGGATTTTTTCAATGCAGACGGTAACTTCCCAAGATGGCTCGCACGGCGTGCGACAGCTGGAGGTCGGCGCCGAGCGCGATGGCCAGCGTATCGACAATGCCCTGACGACGATCCTGAAGGGGGTCCCGAAGAGCCTGATCTACCGCATCCTGCGTACAGGCCAGGTGCGCGTGAACGGCAAGCGCGCCAAGCCCGATACCCGCCTGGCGGCCGGCGACATGCTGCGCATTCCCCCCGTTCGCGTGGCCGAAAGGGAGTCGGGCGTGGCCCCGGCCGGGCAGGTGGCCGAGGTCGCCGATGCCGTGATCTTCGAGGACAAGCACTTCCTGGTGATCGACAAACCACCCGGAGTGGCCAGCCATGGCGGTAGCGGGGTGAGCCATGGCGCCATCGAACTGCTGCGCGCCGCCCGGCCCAAGGAATCACTGGAACTGGTCCATCGGCTGGACCGAGATACCAGCGGCGTGCTGGTATTTGCCCGTACCCGGCCCGCGCTGACGGGCCTGCAGGCCCTGATCCGTGGGGGCGAAGTGACCAAGCAGTACCTGTGCCTGATGACCGGCGCACCCTCGCGGGCGAAGTTCGATGTCAACGCGCCGTTGCAGAAATCGATCCTGCAGGGCGGGGAACGGATGGTAAGAGTGTCCGATAACGGCAAGCCGTCGCTCACTTTTTTCCGCGAGGTCGAGCAATATCCAGGCTCCCGGCTGATGGAAGCGACCCTGTGCACCGGACGTACGCACCAGATCCGCGTACACGCGGCGCATGTGGGGCATCCGCTGGCGGGCGATCCGAAATACGGCGACGCCGAGGCCAACCAGCGTTTTCGCAAGAAGGGCCTGAAGCGGATGTTCCTGCACGCCTCGCATATGTCCTTCGAACTGGACGGCCGGGCCTATGGGTTCTCAGCCCCCCTTCCGGACGAACTGAAGGACTTCCTGGACAAGCTCAGCGGGCGGCCTAGAGGAAAAACCGCGCGCTGACTTCCAGCGACCGGAGGTACGAGCCACCGGCGAGGCCAGCCTCGAGCACCAGGGCACAGGCGGCGTGGGCGACCGCGATCGGTACCAGCGACCGCCCGCGGTAGTAGCACCAGGCCCACCACAGTTCACCGATGAAGCACATCTGCATCAGCGCCCC
>NZ_DATHFX010000186.1:0-4176 GCF_035317885.1 Pinirhizobacter sp. | reverse complement strand
GTCGAGGGCAACGACACCCACTGCGCTACGTGCGGTTCGCTCCTTTATTCCGTCGTACGGGAAGGCGCATACGTGCATGTGGCGATGGGCACGCTTGTCGATGCCCCGTCGATCCGCCCCGCCCACCATATTTTCGTGGGTTCGAAAGCACCCTGGCATGAGATTACCGACGACCTGCCGCAATATGACGAACACGCGTGATCCAGCTCGATCGTCGCCATCAACAAGGAACCGCACATGCTTGTAGGTCTACGCACCGTTATTTATCCGACGACGGATGTTGTCGCGGCCAAGGCCTGGTACACAAAGCTGCTCGAAGCCGAACCCTATTTCGACCAGCCGTTCTACGTCGGCTTCTCGGTGGGCGGGTTCGAATTGGGCCTCCTGCCTGACGGCGAACCCTCCACTGCCGGCGTGCAGGCGTACTGGGCTGTCGCAGACGTCGACGCCGCCTTCAGACGCGCACTCGACCTTGGCGCAAAGGAAATCGAGCCCGTCACCGACGTAGGTGGCGACATCCGCGTGGCGTCGGTGGCCGACCCTTTCGGCAATCGTTTGGGCCTGATCCAGAATCCCCACTTCGACACCGCAGCGGTCCGTTAGCCGCGCTTTTGCCGACGCCCAAACAAAAAACCCCGCCAGGGCGGGGTTTTCTCATCCAGCGTGAACCGATGGATCAGGCGGACTTCTTGCGCGCCGGGGCGGCCTTCTTCACGGCGGCGGGCTTGGCCACCACGGCCGGCTTGCCGGCGACAGCAGGCGCCACGGCGGTGTGCGGGCGGTTGTTGCCGTAGCTGCCGCGGTAGGTCTTGCCACGACGGGTCTTGCGATCGCCCTTACCCATGGGAAACTCCTTAGAATTTAATGTGTTGATGGCCTATCAGCTTATCAGCCGGCCGCCAAAGTGCAAGGGCGGGGGAATTTCGTCAATCCGGTCAAGGCTGTGCGTGACCCTTGCACGGCTCTTCCATGTCCGGACAGGGGCCCGGATCGATCTGCACCGTGGCGTGGCCAATGCCGTAGCGGTCCAGCAGGGTGCGCTTGATGGCATCGAGCACCGCAGCCGCATTGGCGCCCTCGTGGACCTCGGCATGCAACGTTGCCATGCGCGAGCCGCTCGTTACCTGCCAGACATGCACGTGGTGGATGTCGGCGATGCCGGGATCGGCGGCCTTCAGCACCGCCTCGACATCCTCGGGCTTCACGCCTTCGGGCGTTCCTTCCAGCAGGATCTGCGAGGAACGGCGTAGCAGCATCCAGGCGCTGCGGAGGATAAGCAGGCACACCAGCACCGAGAGCACCGGATCGGCCCATAGCCAACCCAGCCAGCGCACCGCCAGTGCAGCGACGATGGCGGCCACGGAACCCAGAAGGTCGCCCAGCACATGCAGGCTGGCACCGGCGACATTGACGTCGTCGTGATCGTGGCCGTGCAAGGTGGTCAGCACCAGCACGTTAACGGCAAGGCCGATCACCGCCACGATCAACATGACCCCGGAAAGGATGGGCGTGGGTGAAAACAGCCGTTGCACCGCCTCGTAGGCAATGAAGACGATCAGCACGAACTGGGTGAGCGCATTGACGAACCCGGCAAGCACTTCCATGCGCCCGTAGCCGAAGGTTCGCTTATCGTCGGCCGGCCGCGTGGCAAACCAGGCGCCACAGAAGGCCAGCAGCATGGCCAGCGAATCCACCAGCATGTGGCCAGCGTCGGCGAGCAGCGCCAGCGAGCCCGACCATAGGCCGCCAAACGCCTCCACCACCATCATCACGGTGGTCAGCACGAAGGCGATCAAAAGCTTCCGCTGGGTGGACATGCCGCCTGGCGCGGGATCGTGCCGGTGATGTTCGTCTGTGTGATTGTGTGCCATGGGGCAATGCTAGGAACCGCGGCACGCGTTACACAATCGCAGCGGACGCGAGGCGTTCAGTGCGCGCAGCTGGGGCCATGCACGTGGATACGATCCAATCGCAGGTTGACGAAGTGCGCCGAGGCCACCAGCAACCCGCCGCACGCCACCAGCACGCTGTGCAGCAACAACGAGCCATTATCGTGCAGCACCGTGACCCCGGCGATCAGCAACAACAGGCCAGGTAATACCAGTCCCAGCGCCAGGCGCCGGCGGTGCCGACGATAGCCGCCCATCAGCGTAATCGTGGCCAACAGGCAGGCAAACAGCACGAAGCCCTTTTCGAAGGTGTGGCTGGCCAGGAAGTTCAGTCCCAGCAAGGGAAGGAAGACCAGCACGAAGGGCAATGCGGCGCAGTGGACGGCGCACAGGAATGACGCCGTAGCACCCAGGCGATCGGCCAGGTGCCACCAACGCTTGCGGATTTCCGGCTCGGGCGGCTGGGTCATGGAAGCAATGGCGTAGGTAGGCTGCATAGGATGGCTATTGTTACTTTATAACGTCCGCAATGCAAGCCATTTTTAACCCGGGTACAAAACCACCGGTTCTTGCGCCATCGAAAGTTCATTCGGACGTCTATACGTCTGTCAACCGATCGCACCCTGCCCCGTTCCCATGCATGGCCCGCAAGCGGCCACCGTTCGCCGACGGCGTCATCCCCTCCCGACGCACCCTCCACGGCGGCGAACCCCACAGGGCGCGGCGTGATGCCGCGCCCTGTTTCTTTGGGTATCAGAACCAGCCAAATCCCTTGGCCATCATTCCCGCAAGGCAAAGCGTCGAGGCGATCAGGCTTCCGAAGAGCAAGTGGAAGTCTGAGCGCGCCTTGATACCAACCTGCTCGAACTTCGCGTCAACACGATCGAACTTCGCATCAACCTTTGCCCCGAACTTCTCGAATCGATCATCGACTTTGTCGAAACGGGCATTCATTTCGGCCCGGAATTCCCGAAATTCGACCTTCTGCTCGTCGAATCGTGCAGAGAAGCTCTCGGTTATCACTTCAAGCCGCGTCACTCGCGTATCAAGCTGCGCAATCTCGAGTGGCACATAGATCGACCGATGAGCCACTGAACTGTCGCTCATGGGAATGAAATCGTTTGGCACAATCGTTCCATGAAATCCGTCGTCGTTACCGCCGCGGTGTGGACGCGCCGGCATGCATTGATTATGCACGCACCCGATGGCGAAGCACATTCAGAAAATGCACCTGATATACGCAGGAATTCCCCTACTTGTGCATTTGCTTACAAAGAACGCCTTACCGGCAATTCTTGCAAACCCCATGCACTTCCACGGTCTGCCCCTGCGGCGTGAAACCGAAGGTGCGCGCCTGCGCTTCGATCAGCTCGGCCACGCGTGGATCGCACACTTCCTGGGCGCCATCACAGACGTCACAGATCAGGAAAGGCACCTGGTGCTGTTCGGCCGGATGGTGGCAGGCCACGAAGGCATTGATCGACTCGAGCTTGTGGATGAAGCCGTTCTCGAGCAGGAAATCGAGCGCGCGATACACCGTGGGCGGGGCCGCGTTGCCATGGGTGTCGCGCAGGCTGTCGAGCAAGTCATACGCCTTCACCGGCTTTCCGGCACGCGCCACCAGTTGCAGCACCTCGCGGCGCAACGGCGTGAGCCGCAGGCCGCGCTCGGTGCTGGCGGTTTCCACCGCGCGCACGAAGCCGATGGCGTCGTCGTGGTGGTGGTCGTGGTGGTTTTCAGAAGGCTTGGTGTTCACGTGTCACTCCTTGCGCCGATCATACGCCGGGTGCGGCAACGGCGGCGGCAGCGGCCTCATCCGCCAGGCAAACCACCAGCCGACGGGCCCCAGGACGGCGCCCCAGGCGGCACCCTGCCATACCTGGCCCCGGCGGTGACCGATCCAGGCCCCCACGACCACGAAGGCGAGCGACCACACCGTGAGCCAGAACCAGGGCACCATCGCCATCAGGTTGGCGAAGATATGCATGAAGGCCCCCGGATCATCCGGGTCCACGCCATGCATCATCCGCGAGAGAAGCTCGTCCAAATGCCGGCCTGTTCAGTCGCGATGGGTCGAATATGGGGTCAGACGCCGCTGCGGGCAATGGCGTCGTCGATGCGGGCCAGCGCCCCTTCCCTTCCGGCCAGGTACACCGTGTGCTCGATCGACGGCGACACCTGGGTGCCGGTCATGGCGACCCGAAGCGGCGCCGCCACCTTGCCCATGCCCAGCGCAAGCTTCGCCGCCACCGCCTCGACCACGCCGTGGATCGCTTCGGGCGCCCAC
>NZ_DATHFX010000185.1:0-6189 GCF_035317885.1 Pinirhizobacter sp. | reverse complement strand
GCCGGCGAACCCGGCCAGGGCCTGCGCGTCGCTGTAGTCGGCCACCAGTAGCGGGCCCACCTGCCCGGCGCAGGCATCGGCCGCGCCGTCCACCACATAGGTGCGCACGCCCAGGGGCGCGGCGGCAAGGGTGAGCATACGGGCCAGCTGACCCCCGCCCAGGATCCCGAGTACCGGCTGGCGACGACTCATGGGCGGGGATCCGGCTTGTCGAGCACCGCGGCTGTCTGACGGGCACGGAATTCGTCCAGTGCGCGGGCCACGGCCGGATCGTGCAGGGCCAGCACGGCAGCGGCCAGGAGTCCGGCATTGCAGGCGCCGGCACGGCCGATGGCCAGCGTGCCTACTGGGATACCGGCCGGCATCTGCGCGATGGAAAGCAGGGAATCCATGCCATTGAGGGCCTTCGATTGCACCGGCACGCCAAATACGGGGAGGCGCGTCTTGGCAGCCAGCATGCCCGGCAGGTGGGCGGCGCCACCGGCACCGGCGATGATGACCTGCAGGCCACGGCCTGCCGCTTCTTCGGCATAGGTAAAAAGAAGATCCGGCGTGCGGTGCGCCGAGACCACCCGGACCTCATGCGCGATACCCAGATCCGTCAGGATGTTGCAGGCGTGCTCCATGGTCTCCCAGTCGGAAGACGAGCCCATCACCACGCCCACGCGGGGCGCCGAAGCTGCAGGAGTCATCGCCTGGATATCCAAAAAAGCGTTATTGTAAGCGCATTCTAGGCATTAGGCATTGGCCGCCCCCCATGGACAAGCGTCTGCTCGACATCCTCTGCTGCCCCGTCAGCAAGCGCCCGCTGAGAACCCTCAAATCGGGTGAGCTGGAAATTCTCAACGCCGGCATCGAGAAGGGGCAGGTACAGAACGTGGCCGGCGAGAAGCTCTCCCAGCGCGTGGACGAAGCCCTGGTCACCACCGACGGCAAGGTGGTCTACCGGGTGGACGACGGCATCCCCGTCATGCTTCCCGAGCAAGGTATTGGCACCGTCCAGTTCAACGAGTGGCCGGCAAGCCCTTGAACAGCCCGTCCGTGATAGGGGTCACAAACCAAAACCCGCTTTCCGGCAAACTTGTCCGTCGGAGCGGGGGCTTCCCAAGCGAATCCAGG
Source organism: Pinirhizobacter sp. (assembly GCF_035317885.1). GTDB lineage: Bacteria > Pseudomonadota > Gammaproteobacteria > Xanthomonadales > Rhodanobacteraceae > Pinirhizobacter. The sequence goes on along the minus strand of NZ_DATHFX010000185.1, from coordinate 5,070 downwards.
TGCGGCGATGAGTAACGCCAAAGAGCCTTCCAATGTGGTGGACCTGGGCGCGCGGCTCGACCCGCGAGAAAGCCGGGTGGGAGACCTCCTGATCGCCGTCCGCGGCATCGCCACGCAAAAGCTGCACGCGCTGGCCAGCAACATGTTCGAGAACGTCGACGACGCCCTGTTCGACCTGGCCGAGAAAGCCGAGAGCAACGCGGCGCAAACCCAGTACTTCGACGGCATGCGCGAAGTGCGCAAGAAGCGGGCGCTGGTGGAGCGCAGCTTCCTTGGGCAGACCACCCGCGACTTCGCCGACTTCTCTGCCGGCCGCGCCCGCAGCGAACCGGACAACCCCGAGCGCAACGCCTTCGTGACACCGGAGCTTTCGCTCGTGGGCGAAAGCGAGCTTGAGGAATCGCTCGCCATCACCAGCATGGTGGGCAAGAACGAAACCCGCATGGCGCGTGCCCTGTTCGCGGTAAACCAGCGCCTGTCGGTGATCTGTGGCGGCACCCGCACCGACGACGCCAACAATCCCATCGGGCCCAGTGCACTGTCGCAGGCGTTCCGCCAGGCCGTGCGCGAACTGGGCGTGGATGTCAGGGTGAAGCTGATCATCTACAAGCTGTTCGATCGCTACGTGCTGTCGGGCCTGGATGAGCTCTACGACGAGGTCAACAACGAACTGGCCAAGGCCGGCGTGTTGCCGCAACTACGCCACGAACTTCCCGGGCGCCGCACCGATGGCGCAACCCCGCGCGTGTCGGCCGACGGCACGCCCCTGCCCCCCGACTACCAGGCCGATGAAGGCGCCAACGGCGACTACACCGCCGACATCATGCTTACCCTGCAGTCGCTCTTCAGCGCTCGGCGCGGCGTGGTGGGCCACGGCGGCCAGGCGGGCGGCGGCATGGCAGGCAGCCAGTACGCCGCGGGCCCCGCCGGACCGCCGCCAACCCCGGCGGAACTGCTTGGCGCGCTCACCCTGCTGCAGAGCCAGATCGCCGGGACCACGCACGGCGTGCCGCTAAGCCCCGCCGAAAGCAATGCAGAAGTCGGCCACCTGAAGGAACAGCTGCTGTTGCAGCTGGGCCAGTTGCGCGGCCAGCCGTCCACGCACGTGGCCAGCATGGACGAGGACACCATCGACCTCGTCGGCATGCTGTTCGAATTCATCCTCGAAGACCGCAACCTCCCGGCCGAGATGCAGGTACTGCTGGCCCGCCTGCAGATTCCGTACCTGAAGGTCGCGCTGATCGACCGGCGCATGTTCGCCCATCGCAACCATCCGGCGCGCCGCCTGCTCGACGCGCTGGCCGACGCCGGCAAGGGCTGGTCGGTGGATGCCGACCGCGACCACCGCCTGTACGACAAGGTCAAATCCATCGTCGATCGCCTGCTGCAGGATTTCGACGACGACATGCACATCTTCGACCGCCTGTCGGGCGAGTTGCAGGAGTTCCTGGACGTCGGCCGCAAGCGCGCGGAGCTGGCCGAGCAGCGCGTGGCCGAATCCACCCGCGGCCGCGAGAAGCTCGAGCAGGCGCGCCGCCGCGCCGCACGCGAGATCGTCGACCGCATCGGCCAGCGGCACCTGCCGGCGCTGGCGCATGGCGTGCTTACCCGCGCCTGGGCCAACTATCTTGTACTAACGCTCCTGCGCCAGGGCGATGAATCACCCGAGTTCCGCGAGGCGCTGCGCTTCGTCGACGATTTCATCGCCACCGTGCAGCCGATGTCCGATGCCACCACGCGGCAACTGCTGCGCAACCGCCTGCCCTTCATCGAGCGCAACCTGCGCCGGGGCCTGGCTGCCGTGGCGTTCCAGGAAGGCGATACCGAACAACTGATGGTGCAGCTGCAGGAGTTCTACCGCCAGCAGTTGGGCGAGGCGCGCGCGCCGTCACCGGATACCCCGCCAGCGCCGCTGCCGATCCCTGATTCCATCCAGGCCATCGTCGAGCCGGAACTGCTCGAACCCGAAGACGACGAGCTGGGCATCGACGACGATGCCATCGCCGACAACTTCCTGGCCCAGGCCGCGGAGTTACGCGTGGGCCAGTGGGTAGCCTTCCTCGACGAAGAGGAAAACAGCGAGCGTGCCAAGCTGTCGTGGATCAGCCCGATCAGCGGCCGCTACCTGTTCGTCAACCGCCGTGGCCTGAAAGTGGCCGACCACAGCCAGGTGTCGCTGGCCGCCGCGCTTGCCAACGGCCGCGCCACGGTGCTCGAATCCGCGTTGCTGTTCGACCGTGCGATGGACGCCATCGTCGAGAAGCTGCGCCAGCCCGGCTCGGATACTCCATGAACGCATCATCTTCCCCGGCCGCGCCGCTGGCGCGGCCGGATCCCATTCGCGTGGACGCCGACGTGGCGCGCGCCTTGGCCGAGGACATCGGCGGTGGCGATGTCACCGCGGACCTTCTTCCCCACGATGCCACCGCCAGCGCGGTGCTGACCTGCCGCGAAGATGCGGTCCTCGCCGGCCAGGACTGGTTCGACGCCTGCTTCCGCCATCTGGACCCGCACGTGGTGATCCACTGGAACGCAGCCGATGGCGACCGCCTCGCCGCGGGCCAGGTGATCTGCATGCTGCACGGCGGCGCCCGCGCCCTGGTGACGGCCGAGCGCTCGGCGCTGAACTTCCTGCAACTGATCTCGGGCACGGCCACCGCCACCGCCCGCTTCGTGGCGGAGGTCGCCGGCACCCGCACGCGCATCCTCGACACACGCAAGACACTGCCGGGCCTGCGCATGGCGCAGAAGTACGCCGTGCTTTGTGGCGGCGGCACCAATCACCGGGTGGGCCTGTTCGACGCCATCCTGGTGAAGGAAAACCACATCATCGCCGCCGGCGGCATCGACCGTGCGGTCAAAGCCGGACGCACCCTGCATCCCCGGTTGCTGCTGGAAGTGGAGGTGGAGACACTCGATGAACTCCGCCAGGCCATCGGCGCCGGCGTCGACCGCATCCTGCTGGACAACTTCACCCACGAGAACCTTCTCGAAGCGGTGCGCATTGCCGACGGCCGGGTGCCCCTGGAGGTATCGGGCAACGTGGAGATCGCCTCGCTGGCGCGGATCGCTGCCACGGGCGTCGATTTCATTTCCATCGGCGCCTTGACCAAGCACGTTCGGGCGATCGACCTTTCGCTGCGACTTCAGCTGGATTAGCCCTCCAGCGCTTGCGAGTGGGGCCCGGCGGCCACACACTGCTTGCATGCTTTCGCTAACCGACCTTTTCGTCATGCTCCTGCTATGTGGCCTGGTGGCCTCATGGATGGGGCTGACGGCTGCGCGGGAGCGTGCCGTGGCGCAGGCATCGCGGCTGTGCAGCGAAAACGACGTGCAGTTGCTGGACCAGAGCGTGGCGCTATCGGCCCTGCGCCTGTACCGGCACGACGGCCACCTGGGCGTGGAAGTGCGCTATGGCTTCGAAGTAAGCCTGGACGGCCGCACGCGGCAGCGGGGCCAGATCTGGATGCGGGGACGCCGGGTGGCCCGGCTGGTGATGCCCGAGCGGGATGTATCCGCCCTGGCTTCGGCCGAGCCCGATTATCCCGAAGCCGTCTACGGCCCCCGGCGGCCGCCGGCCACGCCCAGGCGCATCGCCGAAGGCAGCGCCGACAACGTCATCCCGTTCCGGCCAAAGCCGAAAGATCCTTCGTAAGGGTTACTTCACCACCCGCAGGTGCGGCGCACCGCGCTTTGGGCGATCGTCGGACGGCGGCGGCTCGGAATCGCCGTCCGCATCGTTGCCACCACCGCCCTCGCCTGCCACGGAGGAATTGTCGTCGGCCGGGAACATCATGCCCTGGCCGTTCTCCTGCGCGTACAGCGCCAGCACGGCCGTAACCGGGATGCTGATCGACTGGCTCACGCCGGAAAAACGTGCCTGGAAGCTGATGACGTCGTTGCCGAGGTCGAGGTTGGCCACCGCACGCATGGCCAGGTTCAGCACCACCTGGCCGTTCTTGATCACGTGGCTGGGCACTTTCACCCCGGCCTGGCCGGCGTCGACCAGCACATAGGGGGTAAGCCCGTTGTCGCTGATCCAGTCGTAGATCGCCCGCAACAGGTACGGGCGATTGGAAGTCATGCCGGTGGGTTCGCTGGTATCAGTCATTACAGTTCGCGCATCGCTTTTTCTTCAGGCGTCAGGCTACGCGCAAACCCCTGGGTGTGGAATAGCCGTTCGCCGTAATCGATGATCGGCTTGCCTTCCTTGCCCAAATCAACCCCGAGCATCGACAGGCGCCAGACCACCGGAGCCACCAGGCAATCGGCGAGGCTCATTTCCGGGTTCAGGAAGAAACGCGAGGCCTTGAACAGCGGTACGGCCTCGAGCAAGTGCTCGCGCAACCGCTTGCGGGCGGCCTCGGCGGGCTTGCCGCCGGCGCGGATCATAGTGATCTCGGGCAGCCAGTCACGCTCGATCCGCACCGAGGCCAGGCGCAGGCGGGCCCGGGACAGCGGGTCGATCGGCATCAGCGGCGGGTGCGGGTAGCGCTCGTCGAGGTACTCGCATACCACGTAGGTGTCGTAGAGCGTGAGGTCGCGGTCGACCAGGGTCGGCAGCGTGCCATAGGGATTGAGGTCAACCAGGTCGGCCGGCGGCTTCTCCGGGTCGACCATGATGCGTTCGTAGCTGACGCCCTTGGCGGCGAGCACGAGGCGCGTACGGTGGCACTGGACGTCCTCGGCGGTGGTATAGAGCGCGAGTACGGTCCGCGAACGGGCGTTTTGCACCATAACCTTGCTCTCCTCCCCTGGAAAATGCCGGCTTTAGCCTACCCTATGAAGAAGGGCGGCTTGCGCCGCCCTTGCGCCCTTTAGTGGACGTCCTTCCAGTACTCATGCTTGAGCATATACGCCAGGAAGGTGAAACCGGCCAGGAACAGGATCACCCATACGCCCATCGACTGCCGCTGGAGCGCCGCGGGCTCGGCCGCGTATTCCAGGAAGGCGGTGAGGTCGCGGGTGGCATCCCTGAACTGTTCCGGGGTCAGGCGGCCGGGCTGGGCCAGTTCCAGCTTCTCGACCGGGGCTTCGCCCTGGGCGTCGGGCTTGCCCTTGACCGCCACT
>NZ_DATHFX010000184.1:0-3788 GCF_035317885.1 Pinirhizobacter sp. | reverse complement strand
CACCGTGGCCGTGCTTTCGTCGTGCGGCCCGGGCTCGCCGCGCAATTCGTTGAGCGGTACGCGTGGCACGGGAACGTGCAGGTCGATGCGGTCGAGCAAGGGGCCGGAGATCTTGCCGCGGTAGCGGGTGACCTGGTCGGGTGTGCAGGTGCAGCGGCCGTGCGGGTCGCCGGCGTGGCCGCAGGGACATGGGTTCATCGCGGCCACCAGCTGGAAGCGCGCGGGGAACGTCGTGCGGCTGGTGGCACGCGAGATCACCACCTGGCCGGACTCGAGCGGCTCGCGCAGGGCTTCGAGCACGCTGCGGCGGAACTCGGGCAGTTCGTCGAGGAACAACACGCCTTCGTGGGCCAGTGATATCTCGCCCGGACGCGGACGCGAACCGCCACCCACCAGTGCTGCCGCGGATGCCGAATGATGAGGCGCACGGAAAGGACGGTAGCGCCACGACGCAGGCGCCGGCAGCTGGCCGCCCACAGAGCGCACGGCGCACGAGGCCAGGGCTTCGTCTTCGCTCATGGTCGGCAACAGGCCCGGCAGGCGTTCGGCGAGCATCGTCTTGCCGGTGCCCGGCGGCCCGGACAGCAGGACATGATGACCACCGGCCGCGGCGATCTCCAGTGCGCGGCGTGCCTGGTACTGGCCGCGGACGTCGTCCAGGTCCGGGTAGCTGGCATCCCCCGTGGCAGCCAGCAGGGGTGGCGCATCCAGATCGCCGGTTTCGGTGAGCCACGCACACACATCGCCCAGCGAATCGGCCACCAGCACGCGCATGCCGCCGACCATCGCAGCTTCCCCGGCGTTGGCGCGGGGCACGATGGCGATACGGCCCGATTCACGCGCCTGCAACAGTGCTGGCAACAGGCCGGCGACCGGACGCAGCTCGCCCGATAGCGCCAGTTCCCCCAGGAATTCGCAAGAGGCCACGCGCTCGGCCGGCAAGTGCCGCGCCGCGGTGAGCAGGCCCACGGCCAGCGCCAGGTCGAAGCGCCCGCCTTCCTTGGGAAGATCGGCCGGGGCCAGGTTCACGGTGACCCGGCCGTTCGGGGTTTCAAAGCCGGTATTGCGCAGCGCCACCCAGACGCGGTCGCGAGCCTCGCGCACGGCGGTCTCGGCCATGCCGACCATATAGAACGCGGGCAGGCCGCCTCCCAGGAAAACCTCGATGGTTACCTCGGGAGCCAGGATGCCATCCTGCGCGCGGCTGTAGGCCACGGCGAGCGTCATGGGGTGGAGCGCGCGGCAACGGGCGTGGTTTCGAACATGGCGCCTTCCTTAGCGCAGGATATTCCGACGGACTTGCAACTAACCGCCCCCGGCTTGGTATCTCGGGGTGAGGGTGACAAACCGGGGGCGGCTCCCGGGAGCTGACTAATGCCCGCGTGCGCCCTGGGACGCTTCGAGGTCCGCAATCCGTTGCTCCAGCTCATCGATCCGTGCGCGGGTGCGCGCTAGCAGCTGCAGCTGGACTTCGAATTCTTCACGGGTAACGAGGTCGAGGCGGCGCAATCCCTGTGCCAGGACATCACGGAAATTGACCTCCAGGTCGTTGCGTGCCTGAGCAAGACCGGGCGGGACCAGCGATGCGAGGCGCTGGGCCAACTGATCGATACTTTGCACATCCATGAGGATTCACCCCGAATTCGTAAGTTCAGTCTAGGAAGCCGTCCGCAGTCCGGCCATCAGGTAATGCCGACTCATCTTGTAGGGTTTTTCCTACAAAACACGTCGGGTCATGGAGGGTACCCCAACGCGATGGCACAATGACCTCCCGCCGCATACCCCACGGAGCAGGACATGAAGCTGGTCGTCGCCATCATCAAGCCTTTCAAGCTGGACGACGTCCGCGAGGCCCTGGCCGAGGTGGGCGTGCAAGGGGTGACGGTGACCGAGGTCAAGGGCTTCGGTCGCCAGAAGGGCCATACCGAGCTCTATCGTGGCGCGGAGTATGTGGTTGATTTTCTTCCGAAGATCAAACTGGAAGTGGCCGTCACCGAGGACATGGTGGAGCGCGTGGTGGAGGCCATCGGCACGGCCGCGCGCACCGGCAAGATCGGCGACGGCAAGATCTTCGTCAGCCCCCTGGAGCAGGTGGTGCGCATCCGCACCGGCGAACTCGACGGCGACGCGCTTTAGTCCAGCGCCACCGCGCCCGCCGGAACCGTCGCCTTCCAGCGGCGGTGGTGCACCAGCAGGCCCGCGTAGTAACAGATGTAGTAGCCGAAGGTCAGGCCCAGCACCAGCAGGGTGAGTGGACTGTTGCCGATCTGTGGATGCTGCTGCGCCGCCGCAGTGGTAGCCGCATCGCCGACGGCCAGGCTACCGGCCACCACGAAACGGTACGCCACGCGGCCCAGCAACAGGGCAGTGACCGCCGCGCCGATCCACGTGTTGGGTATGTAGCGGTCGCCCTCCGCCGTGGTTTCGAAGCGCGTCAGGCGCAGGCCGACGTAACCCACCATGGCGCCCAGGCCCAGGCCCGCCAGCAGCCCCTCGAGCAGGGCCGGGTTGTAGAGGCCGTTCAGGCCGAAACCCACCACCAGCACCGACAGGATCACGATGCGCACGATCATGCGATTGCTGCGGATCGGCTGGCGGCCGAAGCTGCTGCGCACGCGGCGGTAGATGCCCCAGGCCATCAGCGGGACCGAAACCAGCATGCCGATCAACTGCGGGTTCATGGGAGCAGCCATGGGAAAGCCTCGGGACGGGTCTTGAAGTGGGGCCAGCTTAGGGTGCCAATCCACCCCGGACCATGGTCGAACGCCATGACATCGGGGTGACGGCTGTCATTTGGCCTTGCCCTGCGCTGCCACGGCGGCCATCTTGGCCTCGATCGCGGCCGCGTCGCCCAGGTAGTAGTGCCTGATGGGCTTCATGTCGGTGTCGAACTCGTACACCAGCGGCACGCCGTTGGGGATGTTCACGCCCACGATCTCATCGTCGGGGATGTTGTCCAGGTACTTCACCAGCGCCCGCATGGAATTGCCATGGGCCGATACCACCACGCGCTGGCCCGAGCCCACGGCGGGCTTGAGTACTTCGTGCCAGTACGGCAGCACCCGCGCCACGGTGTCCTTCAGGCATTCGGTCAGGGGCACCTGGCCGGGAACCAGCTTCGCATAGCGCGGGTCGTCGATTTCGGTGCTCTTTTCCAGCGCCGGCGGCGGGATGTCGTAGCTGCGGCGCCAGATGTGGACCTGCTCCTCGCCGTATTTGCTTGCCGTCTCGGACTTGTTCAGTCCGGTGAGCGCACCGTAGTGGCGTTCGTTGAGGCGCCAGTCGGTCACCACCGGCAACCACATCTGGTCCATGGTTTCCTGCACGTGCCAAAGGGTGCGCACGGCACGCTTCAGCACGGAAGTGTGGGCGATATCGAAGGCAAATCCTGCATCCATCAGCAGGCGCCCGGCCTCGATGGCCTCCTGGATGCCCTGCTCGCTCAGGTCGACGTCGGCCCAGCCACTGAAGCGGTTCTCCAGGTTCCATTGCGACTGGCCATGGCGGATGAGGACAAGCTTGTGCATGATCTTCCGGTGCCTCGAGGCTAAAGAAGTCGATGGTGGAGCGGGCCGGGCCCCGGCGTCAAATTCCGCTCCCCTGCCATGAGTCACACTAAACGCGGGGCCTTCCGGAGGCATCCTATGCCTACATCAGATCAGAAAAGGGAAACCATCATGAAGCGCAGCCTGATAGTCCTGGCCATGGGCGTAGCCCTTTCGTGCACCGCCTGTGCCGGCGGTAGCGACACGGACAAGGTCAATGGCTCGGTATCGGTCGCCGCTGGT
>NZ_DATHFX010000183.1:0-3532 GCF_035317885.1 Pinirhizobacter sp. | reverse complement strand
TGGCCAGCAGTATCTCGATCGTGCGCGTCGATGAGCGCGCCATCGTCGAACACCTGGGCGCGCCGGGCGATGTCGTCGGGCCGGGTCTGCATGTGCATGCGCCGTGGCCATTCGCCGCCGTCCGGCGGGTGGAGCTTGGCGTCGTACACGAACTGCCCATTGTCTTTTCGCAAAGTGCCGATGGCCAACTCCTGGCCGAACTTGCCACGGCGGGGCAGGCCGATGCCGCCGGTGCCACCACGGCAGAAGCCATTCCCGATCCGCCAGCCGACCGTCTGTGGGATGGTAGTCATCCGGGCGAAGCCAGCTACCTCATTGCCAGCAGTTCGGGAGGGCGGGAAGGATTCCAGATCGTCAACGTGGATCTGCGCGTGGTATATCGCGTGGACAGCACGGACCAGGCGGCCCTGGCCTCAGCCTACGGCGCGTTCGAACCGGCCAGCCTGATCCGGGCCTCGGCGGGGCGCCTGCTCGTTTCGCACTTCGCCATCACTACTCTGGATGGGATTCTCGGTGAAAGCCGGTCAGCATTCGTCGATCGTTTCCGCCTTGACCTGCAACATGACATGGATGCCTATCACGCAGGGATCTCCGTACTCGATGTGGTGGTGGAGGCGATCCATCCGCCTGCCGGCGCGGCACGCGCCTATCACAACGTTCAGGCCGCCGAGATCCAGGCCGATGCGACGCGCTTCCAAAGCCGCGCGCGCGCCCTGGCGGTGAATGCTGCGGCGACAGAAGAGGCCATCCAGAACGTCAACCAGTCCCGCGCCACGGCGGCCGAGGCGCTGGCCGCAGCCAACGCCACACGCATCACGTTCAGCGCCGATGCGCGAAGCCAAGCGGCTGGCCCCAATGTATTCCTGTTTGAAAGCTGGCTTTCGCACCTTCGGGACGATCTGTCCAAGGCGCGAGTAACCATTGTCGATCACCGCCTCGAGGGGGCCACGAGCACCCTTGATCTACGCGCTGTCGCGCCAGGCAGTTCCGGAGGATATCCATGAGTGTTGCCGCTGTGAACCCGGAAGCTGAGAACCCGGAAGAGGCACCGATGCCATCAAGGCAGGGCAACGACGGCAGGACAGGATGGGTCCGCTGGAGCATGACGGCCCTGGTGCTGTTGCTGGCCGCGCTTGCCGCGTCGCTGGTGGTGGTGAGTCCCGGTACCGGCGTGGTAGTCACCCGGTTGGGACGCCCCGTGCGCGTGCTGCTCACTCCGGGCGGCGCGCTAAAGTGGCCCGCGCCAGTGGAAAACACCGTGGACGTGGACTTGCGTCTTCGCACGACATCCAGTGGTTTGCAGGACGTCGGCACGAAGGACGGACTGCGCGTGCTGGTCCAGGCCTTCGTCGTCTGGCGGGTACCTGCGGATCCGGAAGGGGTGCAGCTGTACTTGCGCGCTGTGCAGAACCAGCCGGACGTCGCCGCGGCCCAGCTACGAAGCCTGATGGCGTCATCGCTGGAGATCACCGCCAGCAGTTTCGACCTGGCGAACCTGGTCAATACCGATCCAAAGAAAGTGCGCCTGGATGAATTTGAAGCTCTCCTTCGCGACCGCATCGACGCCCAGGCGCGACGCGTCTACGGCGTGGAGATCCAGCAAGCGGGCATTGAACGGCTGACGCTGTCGAGCGAGGCGTTACAGGCGACCATCGAGCGGATGAAAGCCGAGCGCGACACGGCGGCCGCCCAGCGCTCGGCGGAAGGCCAGCGGGAAGCTGCGCAGATTACTTCCGAAGCCGAACGCGACGCGCGCATCCAGCTTGCCCAGGCCAAGGCCGAGGCGGCGGGCATCGAGGCGGAAGCCCAGGTCAAGTCGGCGGCGATTTACCAGCAGGCGTACAACACCGACCCGGCGCTCTACACCACGCTCCGGTCGTTCGACACACTTGATGCCGTGGTCAATCCCAACACCCGGCTGGTCCTGCGCACAGACGCCGCGCCGTTCCGGATCCTCGTTGACGGCCCCGGCAACGAGGGAGCAGCGAAGAAGGGCAAGCCATGAAACAGGACGAGCTTCAAAGCGGTCTGTTGGGGGATGTGCTTACCTGGTCATTCCGCTTGCTCTTCGCGTTGGTAGCGCTGCTCATGCTCGCCTGGGGTGCGACCGGGGTATCGCGCGTCAGCCCCGGCAACCAGGCGGTCGTTACACGCTTTGGCCAGATCGCACGGGTGCGGGGTCCGGGGTTGCTTCTGACGTGGCCTGCGCCAGTGGAGCACGTAACCCTGCTGCCGTCCGGTAGTCGCCAGGTACAGTTCTCACCCGAATCGCTCGAGCAGGATCGCTCGCAGGTTCGCTCGGAGGCAGACTCCACCACTTATGGCTTTGACGTCAGCGATGACGCGCGACAGAACACCTGGTTTTTCATGACCGGCGACGGCGGCCTGGTGCACCTGAAGGTGATGGTCTTCTATCAGATCACCGATCCTGCCGCATGGCTCATCGCCGCAGACCATATCGAGCCGGCGCTGCGCCGTGCCGTGATTGCCGCGGCGGTAAGTACGTGTGCCAGCCGCGATCTCGACGGCATCCTCGTCGCCCGTCCCGAGCGCGCCGGCGAGGCGTCGTTCGTCGCCAAGCGGGAATCGTTCCGCACCGACCTGGTGTCGTTGATCAACTCCCGCCTTGCCACGAACGGCGGGGCGGGCCTGGGTATCCGGGTGGCCCGTGCGGACGTGGTGGCCAGCATTCCCTCTGGCGCCAAGGCAGCGTTCGACAACGTGCTCAGCGTCTCCCAGCAGGTCGAGCGCGTCGTTGCCCAGGCGCGTACCGCCGCCGAACTGCGTCGCCAGGCATCGGTCCAGTCCAAGGAGAATGCGCTCGACCAAGCGCGTGCACTTGCCCAGGAAACCGTCAATACCGCCGAGGCCAAGTCGGCGTTCGTCCGCGCTCTGGGCAACCAACCAGGCATGAGCCGGCAGACGGTGCTGAACCAGCTTTACCGTGAGCGCGCGGGGTCCGTGCTTGGCCTGGTGGACAAGGTAGACGTGGTCCCCATCCATGCGACATCCATCCTTTATTCGGTCACTTCGCCATGAGCGCTTCATCGATCCCTGCACCATCCGCCGGCGCTGCGTTGCTGACGCACCGTGAACGCCGGGGGTGGCGCGTTCGCGTGGTCATCGTGCTCTTCGCCCTGGGGCTTCTGGTGCTCTCCTGGCTGGGTGCATGGCTTTCGCCGGACAACCTCCCGGGCGTACTCCTGTTGCAGGCGGCGGCCGCGGTGCTGGTGGCAGGTCCGGTGATGCGTGCGGCCTTTCGCAGCTTACGCAAGCCCGACCTGCACGGGGTGGTCGATCAGCTCGTTGCCCTCGCCGTGCTTGCGTGCTGGGTCTCCAATGATTTCGTCACCGCGACCCTGTTGCCCGCCGTGATGATGGTTGGCCGGGTGCTTGAGGAGCGCTCGCTGCTCGGGTCACGGGAAGCGGTCGAGGCGCTCTCCCGTCTTACCACCGCGACGGCAAGACGTCTCGGGCTCGACGGCGCGGTGACGGTGGTGCCGGCAAGCCGCCTGCAAGTGGGCGACCGAGT
>NZ_DATHFX010000182.1:0-8209 GCF_035317885.1 Pinirhizobacter sp. | reverse complement strand
AGGATGTATGCCCCGCCAGCCAGGCTGCTGCCCTCACCCGCCATGACTGACGGCAGCACGTGGCCGGCACGGTGCACGGCGATCACGTGGAGGTCGGCCCGGCCACAGGCCGAGCGCAGCAGCACCGGTTGACGCAGGCTGGCACGGGTGCCGCGGGCGCGCCACTGGAACCACGGCGCCCAGGCACTCACCGGGTGCACGCCGGTGATCGCCAGTACGCCGCCGGGTGCGAGCACGCGAGCGGCCTCGCCGATCAGTTCGTCGCCGTCGGGAACGATTTCAGCGGCGTGGCGCAGTACCACCACGCCGAACGCGTCGTCCTGGAACGGCAGCGGTTCGTCTGCGCGTGCCTGTACGTCCCCCTGCCAGCCGCCGTGCGACAGGTGCAGGCGGGCCCAGCGTCCGAGCAAGGGCAGCGGCGGCGGGGCGATCTCAGGCACTGGTGCGATGTGCAGGGCATGGTCGCCGGTGGAGCGCGCAAGCTCCGGCGCCAGCACCGCCGACTCGCTGGCCAGCAGCGCACGCATGGGCGGCAGGGCGTAGAGGTCGGGGTGCAGCTGTGGCATTGGCATGGGTGCTTTGGCGAGAACGGACTGGTGTCGCGACGCCAAGTGTATCGGCTCCGGAGCCGGATTCGGCGACCTGAACGGGTTAACGCGTTGATAACAAGGGGTCCGGCGGGGCGCTGATATAGTCCGGCGGCCCCCGCGGCCGAGGCCGCCCGTCGAGTGCTCGTTTTGCGTCCTGAACCGATCCCGGCGCTTGTCGACAACTACATCTGGCTTCTTACCGACGCCGCCGGCAACGCCGCGGTGGTGGATCCGGGCGATGCCGCCCCGGTGGAGCGCGTGCTGGCCGGGCGCGGGCTGAACCTGCGAAGCGTCCTGCTCACCCATCATCATCCCGACCACATCGCAGGCGTCGCCGAACTCTGCCGGGGACGCAAGGTGGAAGTGATCGCTCCGGTCGATGAGCGCATTCCGCACGCTGATCGTCGCGTAGGCCACGGCGACGTGGTGACGCTTGCCCTGCCCGCCGCGCGCTTCGACGTGATGGCCGTACCCGGCCACACCACCACCCACATCGCCTACGCGGGCGAAGGCTTGCTCTTCTGCGGCGACACCTTGTTCAGCCTGGGCTGCGGCCGCCTGTTCGAGGGCACGCCAGCCCAGATGCTTGATTCCCTCGACCACCTGGCCGCCCTGCCCGACGACACCCTGGTCTGCTGCGGCCACGAATACACCCAGGCGAACGCGCGCTTCGCGCTGTCCATCGATGGCGACAACGCCGCGCTGAAAGCACGCGCCAGGCAAGTCGATGACAAACGCTCGCGCGGCGAGCCGACGGTGCCAAGCAACATGGGCATGGAGCGCGCCGCCAATCCCTTCCTGCGCACCGATAGTGATGCCATCGCCGCCTGGGCCGCCCGTAAGGCGGACGCCCACGATCGCGTGTCCCGCTTCGCCGCGGTGCGCAACGCCAAGGACACCTTTCGATGAACCACCCGTTGCGTACCGCCCTGGCCGCCACCCTGGCGACGGCCCTGGCTGCCTGCTCGTCCACCGCACCGGTGATGCCCAGCGCGCCGCCTATCACCACCACTCCCGCCACGCAGCCCACGCCGCCGTTGATGCCCACGCCAGCGCCGGTGGCGCCGGTGGTGACGGACTTCTGGGGCGAGATGCGTGCGGGTTTCCAGATGGATGGCTGCGATGCCGACGACGGCGTGGCCCGCTGGGCGCGCACCTTCACCCAGCGGCCGGATCGTTTCGAAGAACACCTCGCTGCGGTATTGCCGGTGGTCGAATACGCCAAGGAGTCCGCCCAGGCGCACGGCGTGGCCGGCGAATTCGCGCTGCTACCCTGGATCGAAAGTTCGTTTCAACCCGTCAAGGGCAAGAAGGGCCGCCCGGCCGGCATATGGCAGATCGTGCCCTCTACCGCGCGTACCCTGGGCCTGCCTTCGCGCAAGGGCTACGACGCGCGGCTGGACACCGCAGCCTCCACCGATGCGGTGATGAAGATGCTGGCCAGCTACCACGAGGAACTGCACGACTGGCGCCTGGTGGCCATGGCCTTCAATGCCGGTGAATTCAGCGTGCGCAAGGCCGTGGACAAATATGGCGTGCCGCCGGCGCAACCGGCGGTGCCGAAAATGCCGATGAAGGCGGTGACCCGCGAACACCTGACCAAGCTCCTGGCGATCGCCTGCGTGGTGCGCCAGCCCGAGCGTTTCCACGTACGGCTGCCGCCGGTGGATGCAAAGCGTTCGCTGGAGAAAGTGACCGTTTCCGGCACAAAGACCATGGGCCAGGTGGCGGAGCTGTCGTCGATGCCGGTGGATCGCGTACTGGCGCTGAATCCCGCTCACACCTCGGCCAATGCGCAGGCCAACACCACGATCCTGATGCCATCGACGGCGGCAGAGGCGTACCGCGAGGCAGCCGCCAGTGGACGCCAGCCCAGCCCCGCGACCATCGCACCGCCGGCGGACGACGCCGAGGCACAGGGCAAGGCCAGTGGGAAGCCACGTTCGGTGAAGGTGGCCAGTGGCCAGACGCTGTCGCATGTCGCCCACGCCAACAAGGTGACGGTGAAGCAACTGATGACCTGGAACCACCTGACCAGCGACAAGGTGAAACCGGGACAGGTGTTGAGGCTGTCCCCGTGATGCCGCCCCGTTAGAGGCGGTCTTTGGAAATCTTGATTTCGGTCTTGGCCTTCATCGCCTCGATGAAGGCCAGCGTCTGCGCGGCGGACACGGCCTGCCCCATCTGCTGGCGGAAGCCTGCGCGCTCTTCGGCAGTCACCTTCGAGGTATCGCCATCGATGACCTTGTCCACCGCCACCAGGGTGTAGGCTCCCTTCTCCATCGGCAACGCCAGCACCGCCGGCTTGCCGTCGGCGGGACGCGGCTGGGCGAAGATCGCCTGTACCACCGCGGGCGGCTGGTCCTGCGCGCCACGGGTAACGCCAGCGACGGTCTTGACCTGCCCGTGCGCGGCATTGGCGATGGCGTTGAGGTCCTCACCCTTTTGTGCACGGGCGACGAGTTCGTCGGCCTGCTTCTTGGCCTGCGCGACAATGCGGTCGTCGATCACTGCCTGGCGCACGGCAGCCTGCACTTCGGACAACGGCTTGGCCACGGACGGCGTGTGCTTGTCGACATGGATCACCACGCCATGGTTGTCGCCGAGGTCGATCAGGCCCGAGTTGTTGCCCTGTGCCAGGACGTCGTCGGAGAACGCGGCAGCGACCACCTTCGGGTTGGCGGCGATGCCCTTGCCGCCGTCACGGCCGAAGGGCTCGGTGGTCTGCAGAGGCAGCGAACTGGCCTTGGCGGCAGGCTCCAGCGACGAGGGGGTCTGGTAGGCCTCGTCGGCGAGGTGGCCGGCAACGTCGTTGTACTTGCGCTCGTGCGCCTCGGTGGTGGCCTTGGCCAGGATATCCCCGCGTACTTCCTCGAACGGCTTGGCGGCGCCGCTACGGACATCGCGCAGGTAAATGATGTGGTAACCCTCGTCCGGCGAAAGTACCGGCTGCGAAATCTCGCCTTTCTTCATGGCGAACAGCGCAGCGTCGAACGAGGCATTGGCCACGCCCTTCTCGATGAAGCCGAGGTCGCCGCCCTGGCGCTTGGAACCCAAGTCGTCGGAATTTTGCCCGGCCAGGGTAGCAAAGTTCGCCGGGGTGGCCTCGGAGGCGATCTTGCGTGCCTTCTCAAGCGCCGCCTTCTGCTGCTCCGGCGTGGCGTTCTTGGGCACGTTCACCAGGATGTGCGACACCTCGCGCTGTTCAGGCTGCACGTAGCGCGACTTCTGCTGCTCGTAGATGCCGCGCAGGTCCGCGTCGCCCGGCGGAGCGTCGTCTTTCAGATCCTTCGCGTTGACTTCGATGTATTGCAGGGTGACCTGCTCGGGTGTCATGTACTGCGCGCGGTGCGCGTCATAATAGGCCTTGAGCTCCGCGTCGGAGACATCCGTGCTGGGTGCCGCCGGCGCGGGGATATCCACCAGGCGCACATCACGCTTCTGTTCGGTCAGGCGCAGCACGCGGTCGATGTCGGCATCGGTGACCAGCACGCTCTGGCCGATGGCATTGGGGATGAGCTGGGTTGCCATTTCCTGGCGACGCTGCGCCTCGAAGGTGGCCGCCGAGGTGCGCGTGCCGGCGAGGTACGCGCCATAAGCTTTCTGGTCGAACTTGCCCTCGCTCTGGAAGGCGGGCTCGGCCGCGATGGCATTGACCACCTGTGCGTCGGTCACGGTGAGGCCGAGTTTGCCGTTGGCCTGGCGAAGCACCGCCTGGCTTACCATCGCATCGAGGATCTTCTGCTTGGTGGCCGGCTGCTCAAGATAGGTCGGATCGTAACGATCGCCCTGCTGCGACATCATCTGCTCGCGGATGCTGTTCACGCGCTCCTGGTAATCCTGCTGCTGGATCTCCGTGTCGCCCACCTTGGCAAGGTAGCTGGCGCGGTCGCCTTGCAGGTAGTTCTCGATGCCGAAGAAGGCAACGGCGAAGACGCTCACCCCGAGCACGACCATCGTCGGCCAGCCTTCCATCTTCGTACGCAATGAATGAAGCATCGGTTTCGCTCGTAGCAGGACATAAAACAAGGGCGCCACGCGGGCGCCCTTGAAGGGTATGGCGGAGTGGACGGGACTCGAACCCGCGACCTCCGGCGTGACAGGCCAGCATTCTAACCGACTGAACTACCACTCCGCGACTTTTTGGTGGGTGCTGAGGGGATCGAACCCCCGACCAGCGCCGTGTAAAGGCGACGCTCTACCGCTGAGCTAAGCACCCAGGTCAATGGCAGACCTGACTGGTTAGTTTAGGTGATCCTTCAGCGCCTTGCCAGCCTTGAAAGCCGGGACTTTGGAGGCCGGGATCTTGATCTCTTCGTTGGTGCGCGGGTTGCGGCCGGTGCGCTCGGCACGGTTACGGACGGTGAAGGTACCGAAGCCCACCAGGGAGACGTCCTCGCCCTTGTGCAGGCTGGCCTTGACGGCATCGATCAGCGCTTCGAGGGCGCGGCCGGCGTCGGCCTTGGACAGCTCGGCGCGCTCGGCGAGATCGGCGATCAATTCAGATTTATTCATTGGTTATTCCTTATCACGTGAAAGAGTCCGCGGTGTATTCGGGACGAGAACCATGCCAGGGCTACTTGGACGGCCAGCGGTTCGCGAAGGGAACGTCGCGGGCCGCTGTTGCGCTTGCTGCGCGGGCGCTTGGTGCTAGCGGTCGGACCTTTATACCAGCGGCCCCCGGCACCCGCAATACGAGATGTACCAACGCTTTCAGCCCACGTGCACGTTATGCGCGGGTGATGGCGGACATGTTGAGGGAGGCATGCCGTTGGCATGCCTCCCTTTTTCCCGGATTTGAGAACCGGCGATCAGTGCGTCAGCGAAGCTGCTGCCTTGCCGTCGTCCTTCTTGCTGTCCACCGCCGTACCATCGCCGGTCTTCGCCTCCAGCGGCTGGGGCGGACGCTCCAGCGCGATATTGAGCACCTCGTCGATCCACTTCACGGGGATGATCTCCAGCGACCCGGTGATGTTATCCGGGATGTCGGCCAGGTCTTTCCTGTTCTCTTCCGGGATGATCACCGTGGTGATGCCACCGCGATGGGCTGCCAGCAGTTTTTCCTTCAGTCCGCCGATCGGCAGCACGCGGCCACGCAGGGTGATCTCGCCGGTCATCGCCACTTCCGAGCGAACCGGGATGTGGGTGAGCGTGGACACCAGCGCCGTGCACATGGCGATGCCTGCGCTGGGGCCGTCCTTGGGCGTGGCGCCCTCGGGCACGTGGATATGGATGTCCAGCGACTGGTGGAAGTCCGGATCGATGCCCAGCGACGACGCACGGGCACGCACCACCGACAGCGCCGCCTGGATCGATTCCTTCATGACGTCGCCCAGCTGGCCGGTATGCACCAGCCTGCCCTTGCCAGGCAGCACCGAGCTTTCGATGCTGAGCAAATCGCCACCGACCGACGTCCAGGCAAGCCCGGTCACCAGGCCCACTTCGTTCTGCAGTTCGGCCCGGCCGAAGTCGAAACGACGCACGCCCAGGAAGTGGTCGAGGTTGGCCGATTCGACCTTGGCCTTGCCGGCAACGACCACCGACTTCACCGTCGCGGACTTCGCGGCTACTCTGCCCTTGGCCTGTTTCTTAGCCTTTGCCGACGCGCTCAGCGTGATTTCCTTCACCACCTTGCGGCAGATCTTGGAAATTTCGCGCTCGAGATTACGCACGCCCGATTCGCGCGTGTAGTAGCGCACGATGTCGCGCAGCGCGTCCTCCTTCACGCTGAGCTCTTCGGGCTTCAAGCCATTGGCCTTGAGCTGCTTGGGCAACAGGTATTTCTGCGCGATGGCGAGTTTTTCGTCCTCGGTGTAACCGGGGATGCGGATCACTTCCATGCGGTCGAGCAGCGGGCCGGGAATGTTGAGCGAATTGGCCGTGGCGATCCACATCACCTCGGAGAGGTCGAGGTCGACTTCCAGGTAATGGTCGTTGAAGGCGTGGTTCTGTTCCGGATCGAGTACTTCGAGCAGGGCCGACGACGGATCGCCGCGGAAGTCCATCGACATCTTGTCGATCTCGTCCAGCACGAACAGCGGGTTCTTCGTGCCGGTCTTGTTGAGGTTCTGCACGATGCGGCCGGGCATGGAACCGATGTAGGTGCGGCGGTGGCCGCGGATTTCCGCTTCATCGCGCACACCGCCCAGCGACATGCGGACGAACTTGCGGTTGGTGGCCTTGGCGATGGACTGGCCAAGTGATGTCTTACCCACGCCGGGCGGGCCGACCAGGCACAGGATCGGGCCCTTCATGGCGTTCACGCGCTGCTGCACGGCCAGGTACTCAAGGATGCGCTCCTTGACCTTCTCCAGGCCAAAGTGATCGGCATCGAGTACTTCCTGGGCGAGCGCGAGATCCTTGCGGACCTTGCTGCGCTTCTTCCACGGCACACCGACCAGCCAGTCGAGGTAGTTCCTGACCACGGTGGCCTCGGCAGACATCGGCGACATCTGCTTGAGCTTGTTGAATTCGTTCTTGGACTTGGCAAGCACCGCCTTGGGCATGCCGGCGGCTTCGATCTTCTTCTGCAGTTCCTCGATCTCGTTGCCGCCCTCCTCGCCTTCACCCAGTTCCTTCTGGATGGCCTTCATCTGCTCGTTGAGGTAGTACTCGCGCTGGCTCTTCTCCATCTGCGACTTCACGCGGCCGCGGATGCGCTTCTCGACCTGCTGCAGATCCATCTCGCCATCGACCAGGCCGATCAGGAGCTCCAGCCGCTGGCCGACATCGGCCGTCTCCAGCACGCGCTGCTTGTCGGCCATGCGCACGGAGAGGTGCGCGGCAATGGAATCGGCCAGCCGGGACGGATCGTCGATGCCCGAAAGGGTGGCCAGGATCTCCGGCGGCAGCTTGCGGCTCTGCTTCACCAGCTGTTCGAAGAGCGACACCAGCGAACGGGAAACCACGTCGAGCTCGCGCTCGTTGGTGCTGTAGACGGGTTCGATCACGCGCGCCTGCGCGCTGAGCATGCCCGACTCATCCACGTAGTCGTGCACGTCCACGCGCGACTGCCCTTCCACCAGCACCTTCACGGTGCCGTCGGGGAGCTTGAGCAACTGCAGCACGCCCGCCAGGGTACCGGTGGTGTGCAGGTCGCCGATCTCCGGATCGTCGATGTCCGGGCTCTTCTGCGCCACCAGCAGGATCTGTCGCTCGCCTTCCATCGCGCGCTCGAGTGCGCGCATGGACTTGTCGCGGCCAACGAACAGCGGGATGACCATGTGCGGGTAAACCACCACATCGCGCAGCGGCAGGACCGGCAGGACATCCAGGGCGGCACCGCTGGTGGGAACGGGTTGGTTCTTTGCCATCTAGGGCTCCATGGAGAAAGGCCGGGGGCTCTTTGGTTCCGACACTGAACCGCGCGCCCCATCAGCGTCAAGTGGTGGTGGCATGCATGCGACTCAAGGCCGCGGGGCCCAATAAAAAGGCCCCGGCGAAACACCGGGGCCTTCAAGGAGTTGCCGATGCAAGCTGATGTTTACGCGGCGTCCCCGCCACCTTCCGCACCGCCGATCGCCCGCTGCTGCTGCAGGTTGCCGCGGTAGATGAGGTAGGGTTCGGCCTGGCCGTCGATCACCGCGTCGTCCACCACCACCTTGCTTACGTGTTCGAGG
>NZ_DATHFX010000181.1:0-9668 GCF_035317885.1 Pinirhizobacter sp. | reverse complement strand
CGACCTCAACCGCCTTTTCGCCGGGCAGGCCGGCGGCGCAGGCACGGCAGACTGGCAGAAGATCGCCTGCGCGCTCGCTGCGCGTTCCCGTTTCTGCGTGATCACCGGCGGTCCGGGCACGGGCAAGACCACCACCGTGGTGAAGCTCCTGGGATTGCTGCAATCACGCCGGTTATCCAGCGGTGCGCCGCGCCTGCGCATCCGCCTGGCGGCTCCCACCGGCAAGGCCGCCGCCCGGTTGAATGAATCGATAGCCGCCCAGGTGGACAGGCTTCCGCTGGACGATGCCACGCGCGCTGCGATCCCGCCGGACGTCACCACCTTGCACCGCCTGCTGGGCAGCCGTGGCGATACCCGCCGCTTCACGCATCACCGCGACAATCCCCTGCACGTGGACGTGCTGGTGATCGATGAAGCGTCGATGGTGGACCTTGAGATGATGGCGGCCGTGCTCGATGCGTTGCCGGCTGAGTCCCGGCTGGTGTTGCTGGGAGACAAAGACCAGCTTTCCTCGGTGGAAGCCGGGGCCGTGCTTGGCGACCTGTGCGAGCGCGCCGAGGATGCCCACTACGATCCCGCCACGGCGGCGTGGTTGCGCGAAGCCACCGGCGCCGATCTCGGCGCCGCGGTCCGCGACGACGCACGTTCCCTGGACCAGCATGTGGTGATGCTGCGCCACAGCCACCGGTTTGCCGGCGATAGCGGCATCGGCGCCCTGGCGCGCGCAGTCAACCAGGGATCAACCGCTGCCGTAAGGCGTGCACTGGGCGGGCAGGGGCGGGACATTGCCTTGATGCCGCCCGCGGCTGCGGTGGATCTTGCCGTGGACGGTTTGCCAAACGGCGCGCCCGGCTACCGTGCATATCTTCAGTTGATGCACGCCCGTCGCGACGACTCAGAACCAGAAGCCTGGGCGGGCGCCGTACTGGACGCGTTCGGCCGCTTCCAGCTGCTCTGTGCCTTGCGCCAGGGCCCTGCGGGCGTGGATGCGCTCAACGAGGCCATCGCCGTCCGCCTGCGCGACCTGGGCCTTGTTTCCGCCATACACGGGTTCTTCGAAGGGCGCCCGGTGTTGGTCAACCGCAACGACTACGGCCTTGGGTTGATGAACGGCGATGTCGGCGTGTGCCTGGCGTTGCCCGACGGCGAGGGCGGGCACGCGGTGCGCGTGGCCTTCCGCGTGGGTGAGCGCATCCGTTTCGTCACGCCCAGCCGCCTGTCCGGCGTACAGACGGTATTCGCGATGACGGTGCACAAGTCGCAGGGGTCGGAATTTGCCCATACGGGGTTGGTGTTGCCAGAAATCACCTCGCCCGTGCTGACGCGCGAACTGCTTTACACGGGGGTCACCCGTGCACGCGAGTGGTTCACGTTGCTTGCGACACCCGACATCGTCGATGCCGCCGTACAGCGGCGAACCCGGCGCGCTTCGGGGCTCCGCAGCCACTTCGCCTGAGGTTATCCACACCGGTTGTGGACTTCCCTTGGGCAAACCTGTGGACAACCCTATATTCAGGCTTTACAGGCAAGCACTTGCCTTGGTGTGACCAAGCCGTGACCAGCCGTTTTCCATTGACAATATCTCAGCGCTGACTTAGCTTTCGCGCGAGATCTTTCCTTCATCGAGGTGGCCGCGGCAACGCTGGCCGAGCGTGCGACATGCAAACTACGAGCTTCCAACGCTGATCGTTCGCCACGCCTCCTTGAGTGTTTGAAACGCAAAGGGCGCCCGGCGCTCTTTTTTTATGCCTTAGATCCAAGAAGAAAAACATCCATGGTCCAGATCACCCTCCCCGACGGCAGCCAGCGCCCCTTCGACCACCCCGTCACCGTCCAGGACGTCGCCGCCTCCATTGGCGCGGGGCTCGCCAAGGCCACGCTTGCCGGCAAGGTCGACGGCCGCCTGGTCGATGCCAGCTTCCTGGTCGATCACGACGCCTCGCTCGAGATTGTCACCGAGAAAAGCCCCGAGGCACTGGACATTCTTCGTCATTCCACGGCGCACCTGCTGGCGCAAGCCGTGCAGCGCCTGTACCCCGGTGCGCAAGTCACCATCGGCCCGGTGATCGACAACGGCTTTTATTACGACTTCGCCTACGAACGCCCCTTCACCCCGGACGACCTGGAGAAGATCGAAGCGGAGATGACTCGCATTGTCTCCGAGGCGTTGCCGGTTACCCGCTCGGTGAAATCGCGCGACGAGGCCGTGGCCTTCTTCCGCGGCATCGGCGAGGAATACAAGGCTGAGATCATCGAATCGATCCCCGCCAACGAGGAACTGTCGCTGTACTCACAGGGTGAATTCACCGACCTGTGCCGTGGCCCGCACGTGCCCAATACCGGCAAGCTGCGTGCGTTCAAGCTGATGAAGGTGGCCGGCGCCTACTGGCGTGGCGACTCGAACAACCAGATGCTCACGCGCATCTACGGTACGTCCTGGCTCAACGACAAGGAGCTCAAGGCCTACCTGTTCCAGCTCGAAGAAGCCGAGAAACGCGACCACCGCCGCATCGGCAAGCAGTTGGACCTCTTCCACATGCAGGAAGAAGCCCCGGGCATGATCTTCTGGCACCCGAAGGGTTGGGCCATTTGGCAAGCCGTGGAACAGTACGTGCGCCGCGTATACCGCGACAGCGGCTACAAGGAGGTACGTGGCCCGCAGATCATGGACGTTTCCTTGTGGAAGAAATCCGGCCACTGGGACAACTATGCCGAGAACATGTTCTTCACCGAATCGGAGAAGCGCACCTATGCGCTGAAGCCGATGAACTGCCCAGGCCATGTGCAGATCTACAACACCGATCTTAAGAGCTACCGCGACCTGCCCATCCGCTATGGCGAGTTCGGCGGCTGCCATCGCAACGAGCCGTCCGGCGCGCTGCACGGCATCATGCGCGTGCGCGCCTTCACGCAGGACGACGGCCATATCTTCTGTACCTCCGAGCAGATCGAGTCGGAAGTCAAAGCCTTCCACCTGCAGGCGATGAAGGTGTACGCCGACTTCGGATTCCAGGATATCGGGCTGAAAATCGCCCTTCGGCCGGAGAAGCGCCTGGGTGACGACGCCACCTGGGACCGTGCCGAGGGCGCCCTGCGGGCGGCCCTGGCGGCAGCCGGCGTGGCCTGGGAAGAACTCCCCGGAGAGGGCGCTTTCTACGGTCCGAAGATCGAATACCACATGCGCGACTCCATCGGCCGCGGCTGGCAGGTGGGCACCATGCAGGTGGATTTCATGATGCCCGAGCGCCTGGGTGCCGAATATGTGGATGAACATTCCCAGCGAAAACATCCGGTTATGTTGCACCGGGCGATCGTCGGCTCGATGGAGCGCTTCATCGGCATCCTGATCGAACACCATGCCGGCAATTTTCCGGCGTGGCTGGCACCCGTCCAGGGTGTAGTCTTCTCCATTACCGATGCGCAAGCTGATTACGTGCGCGAGGTCACGCAAACCCTTGTCGGCAAAGGCTTCCGCGTGGAAGCGGATTTGCGCAACGAAAAGGTCGGATATAAAATCCGAGAGCATGCGCTGCAGAAGGTTCCCTATCTGATCGTGGTCGGTGACCGCGAGAAAGAAACGGGGTCTGTCTCCGTACGTAGTCGCGGAGGCGAGGATCTGGGCAGCATGCCGCTGGCTGACTTCGTTGCCCGGCTGGAAGCCGAGACACGCCGCTAAGGCGCGTGTCCGGTTCTTTTTTGAAATCTCCTGGAGGATAGCGGTATCGCTACGACCGATAACAAGGGCAATCGCAAGAACAACGATATTCGCGTGCCACGCGTCCGCGTGCTGGGCGTCGAGGGTGAGCAGCTGGGTATCCTGGCCACACCCGATGCCCAACGCCTGGCTGATGAAGCCGGCATGGACCTGGTCGAAATCCAGCCCAACGGCGACCCCCCGGTCTGCCGCATCATGGATTTTGGCAAATTCAAGTTCGAAGCGCAGAAAAAAGCCCAGGCTGCCAAGAAGAAGCAGAAGCAGGTCGAGATCAAGGAAGTGAAGTTCCGCCCGGTAACGGACGTGGGCGACTACCAGATCAAGATGCGGAACATGCTGCGTTTCCTCGAGGAAGGCGACAAGGTCAAGGTCACCATCCGCTTCCGTGGCCGCGAGATGTCCCACCAGGACCTCGGCCAGAACCTGGCCCGCAAGATCCAGGAAGATGTCGGCGAGAACGGCACCGTCGAGCAGTTCCCGCGCCTGGAAGGGCGCCAGATGGTGATGATGATCGGCCCGAAGAAGAAGGTCTGATCCAACGGGCCCATCGGCCCGGACAGGCAGGAACGGCGGCCCAACGGCCGCCGTTTTGCGTATCGGGGCGTCCAAAGGGCTGGCAAACCGCCCGCAACTTACTGTAAACTCGCCGGTTCACCCCCTCTGGATAGGGGTGAGCACCGTCCCCGGCAGGAAGGAAAGCGCTGGCCGCAAGGCCCAGCCGCCGGATCAGTCAACCATTGAATACGGAGCATTCCGATGCCCAAGATCAAGACCAACCGAGCAGCCGCTAAGCGTTTTAGCAAAACTGCCTCGGGCAAGTTCAAGTGCGGTCACGCCTTCAAGTCACACATCCTGACCAAGAAGTCGACCAAGCGTAAGCGCGGCCTGCGCGCTCCCAACCACGTCAAAGCTTGCGACACCAAGGGTGTAGCTCGCATGTTGCCGTATCTCTAAGGGAGGGTAGAAACCATGGCTCGTGTAAAGCGCGGTGTTACCGCCCGTCGTCGTCACAAGAAAATCATTGGCCGTGCCAAGGGCTATTACAACGCCCGCCGCAAGGTCTTCCGCGTAGCCAACCAGGCCGTCATCAAGGCCGGCCAGTACGCGTACATCGGCCGCAAGCAGCGCAAGCGCCAGTTCCGCGCGCTGTGGATCGTCCGTATCAATGCAGCAGCCCGTCAGTTCGGCCTGTCCTACAGCCGCCTCATCAATGGCCTGTCCAAGGCCCAGATCGAAGTGGA
The DNA here is from genome assembly GCF_035317885.1 of Pinirhizobacter sp. Taxonomy (GTDB): domain Bacteria; phylum Pseudomonadota; class Gammaproteobacteria; order Xanthomonadales; family Rhodanobacteraceae; genus Pinirhizobacter. Next base: position 4,712 of record NZ_DATHFX010000181.1, on the reverse strand, counting down.
CCGCAAGGTCCTCGCCGACCTGGCCGTGCACGACATCAAGGCTTTTGGTGCGATCGCGGAGAAGGCCAAGGCCAGCCTGGCTGCTTGATCCAAACGCAAGGCCACGCCGTCGCAAGGTGGCGTGACCTTCAACCAAGGATCACGTAGGGGAAGGGGCCTGGCCCTTTCCCCTTTTTCGTTTCTGGGGACCAAAGAACCTACGTCGGGAAGAAAGATGGACCAGATCGACGCATCCCTGCGCGAGATCGAAACCGCCGCATCGCTCGATGCGCTGGAAAACCTGCGTGTCACTCTGCTCGGCAAGAACGGCAGCATCACGGCGCAACTCAAGGCGCTGGGCCAGCTGCAGGGTGACGATCGCAAGGCGCGTGGCGCCGAGGTCAACCGCGCCAAGCAGCAACTCACCGATGCCATTGCCGCCCGCAAGCAGGCCCTGGACTTGGCCGATCTCGACCGCCGCCTGGCTTCCGAGCGCCTGGATGTCACCCTGCCCGGGCGCAGCGCCGAATTCGGCGGCATCCATCCGATCACCCGTACGCTCGAGCGCATTGCCGACATCTTCGGCCGGCTCGGCTACCAGCGTGCCGACGGTCCGGAGATCGAGGACGACTGGCACAACTTCGAGGCGCTGAATTTCCCGCCGCACCATCCAGCGCGCGCCATGCACGACACGTTCTATTTCCCCGACGGCCGATTGCTGCGCACGCATACCTCGCCGGTGCAGATCCGTTCGATGATGGGGCGCCAGCCGCCGATCCGCGTGATCGCGCCGGGCAAGGTGTACCGCAGCGATTCGGACCAGACCCATTCGCCGATGTTCCACCAGATCGAAGGCCTGCTGGTGGATGAAACCTCCAGCTTCGCGGACCTCAAAGGCACGCTGGCCGAGTTCGTGCGGGCCTTCTTCGAGCGTGATTTCGAGATGCGCTTCCGTCCCAGCTATTTCCCCTTCACCGAGCCCTCGGCCGAAGTGGACATCCGCTGGGATGCCGCCGATGGTTCCACCCGCTGGCTGGAGGTGCTCGGCTGCGGCATGGTGCATCCCACGGTGCTGGTCAATTGCGGCATCGATCCGGAGCGCTACAGCGGCTTCGCCTTTGGCCTGGGAGTAGAGCGTTTCGCCATGCTGCGTTATGGCGTGGGCGACCTGCGCGCCTTCTTCGACAACGACCTGCGCTTCCTGCGCCAGTTCGCCTGAGCCGCCGTCAAGGATTCGAAGCATGAAATTCTCCGAAAACTGGCTGCGCGAGGTCGTCGACGTCCCGGTCGATCGTGAGGCGCTGGTGCATGCGCTGACCATGGCTGGCCTGGAAGTCGAAGACGTCACCGCCCTGGGTGAAAGCCTTGACCACGTGGTGGTGGCCGCCATCGTGTCGGCCGAAAAACACCCCGAGGCCGATCGCCTGCAGGTGTGCCGCGTGGATGCCGGTTTGCCTGAGCCGCTGCAGATCGTCTGCGGCGCCCCCAATGCGCGCGTCGGCATCAAGGTGCCGCTGGCCATGGTGGGTGCGAACCTGCCGGGCGGCATCGCCATCAAGGCAGCGAAACTGCGTGGCGTGGAATCCAACGGCATGCTGTGTTCGGCGAAGGAGCTGGGCATCGACGCCGATGCTTCGGGCCTGCTGGAGCTTCCGGCCGACGCGCCGGTCGGTCAGACGCTTGCCAGCTACCTTGGCCTGCCCGATGCCAGCATCGAATTGAAGATCACCCCGAACCGCCCCGATTGCCTGAGCGTGCACGGCCTGGCGCATGATGTTGCGGCGCTGTTCGGCGGCCATGTGAAGCCGGTGCTGGCGCAGCCAATCCCGGGAACGGGCGATGCACGTCGTGCGGTGCGCCTGGAGGCCGGGGCCGATGCACCGCGTTACCTCGGCCGCGTGGTGTCGGGCATCGATCCTTCCGCACGTACGCCGCTGTGGATGGCCGAGCGCCTGCGCCGCGGCGGCATTCGTCCGATCAGTGCCGTGGTCGACGTTACCGCCTATGTGATGCTCGAACTCGGCCAGCCGATGCACGCCTTCGACAACGACAAGCTTGTCGGCGACGTCGTGGTGCGCCATGCGCGCGAGGGTGAATCGTTGAAGCTTCTCGACGGCAGCGAGGCGAAGCTCGACCCGGGCTTCCTGGTGATTGCCGACGAAGCCAGGGCCCTCGCCGTCGCCGGCGTGATGGGCGGGTTCGACTCGCGCGTTACCGACACAACCACCAGCGTATTCCTGGAGTCCGCCCACTTCGCCCCGGCGGCCATCATGGGCCGGGCGCGCAAGCTCGGCCTGCATACCGATGCCTCGCACCGCTACGAGCGCGGCGTGGACCCGGCCTTGCCCGTCCGTGCACTGGACCGTGCCACGGCGCTGCTCCTTCAGATCGCCGGCGGTACGCCGGGCCCGGTCACCGTGGCCGAGCGCCTCCAGGACATCCCCGAGCCGAAGCCCGTGGTACTGCGCCGCGCGCGCCTGCACCGCCTGCTGGGCCTGGAAGTGGCCGATGCGGCCGTGTCGCGCATGCTTACCGCGCTAGGCATGCAGGTGGAATCGCTGACCGACGGCTGGCGGGTGACCGCACCCTCCAGCCGCTTTGACATCGAACGCGAAGAAGACCTGGTCGAAGAGGTCGCGCGCATCCACGGCTACGACAACATTCCCACCCATCGCCCCTCCGGCGCGCTGGTGCTGGTGCCCGATCCGGAAGAACGCCTGGGCGACATGGCCGTGCGCGGACAGCTGGCTTCGCGCGGCTGGTTCGAAGCGGTAACGCTGGCCTTCGTCGACTTCGAACTGCTCGAGCGCTGGGGCATGGGCGGGCAGGGCGTGGCATTGGCCAATCCCCTGTCAGCGGAATTGGCCGTGATGCGGCCCTCGCTGCTGCCTGGCCTGTTGCAGGCACTCTCGTACAACCGCGCGCGCCAGCAGGAGCGCGTCCGCCTGTTCGAACTGGCTCGTACCTATGCCAGCGACGTGGAGACACCACGCCTGGGCCTGGTGGCCTGTGGCCTGGCCACCACCGAACAATGGGGCGTACCCGCGCGGCCAATAGACCTTTATGACTTGAAAGGTGACATCGAAGCCTTGATCGCCCAGGGAGGCGAACCGGGTCGCTGGAGCTTCGATGCGACAGGCCTTCCGGCCTTCCTGCACCCTGGCCGTTCGGCCAGGGTGCTTCGCGATGGCACGCCGGCCGGCTTCCTGGGCAGCCTGCATCCCTCGCTCGCCCGGGCGCTGGATGCCGGTGACGACATCCTGGTGGCCGAACTGGACATGCTCGCCCTGGGCCAGCGACGCCTGCCCAAGGCCAGCCCCATCGGCAAATTCCCGCAGGTAAGAAGGGATATTGCCGTGGACATGCCCGAGGACGTGGCCTGGGCCGCCGCAGAGGCCGCCGTAAGGGCGGCGCTGGGCCCAACCCTGCGCGAGGTACGGCTGTTCGACCGGTATGTCGGCAAGGGCGTGGAGGCCGGGCGCAAAAGTCTCGCTATGGGCTTGATTTTGCAGGACGATTCACGCACGCTTACTGACGACGACGCCGATGCCTGCGTACGTAATGCGGTACTGGCGTTGGAGAACACATGCAAGGCAAGATTGCGAGGATGAAATGGCGCTGACCAAGGCGGAAATGGCCGAGCGGCTTTTCCTCGACGTGGGCCTCAATAAACGCGAGGCCAAAGAATTCGTAGACGCCTATTTCGAGGTGGTCCGCGAAGCGCTTGAAAGGGGGGAGCAGGTTAAATTGTCCGGATTCGGCAATTTCGACCTGCGCCAGAAAAACCAGCGTCCCGGGCGAAATCCCAAGACCGGCGAGGAGATTCCCATCTCCGCGCGGAGGGTGGTGACGTTCCGTCCAGGGCAGAAACTCAAGGTGAGAGTGGAGGGGTATGCTGGACCAAGGGAATAACACCGAGCTTCCAGCCATTCCGGCGAAGCGCTATTTCACCATTGGTGAAGTCAGTGAATTGTGTGGCGTGAAACCCCACGTGCTTCGTTATTGGGAGCAGGAATTCCCTGCACTGAATCCGGTCAAGCGCCGCGGTAACCGCCGCTATTACCAGCGCCACGACGTGCTGATGATCCGGCAGATCCGTTCCTTGCTGTACGACGAGGGCTTCACCATCACCGGTGCGCGTGCGCGCCTGGATGGCCCCCAGGCCCGCATGGAGTCCAGCATGTCCCACCAGATCGTCCGCCAGGTGCGCCTGGAACTGGAAGAAGTGCTCACCCTGCTGCGCCGCTGACAGCTTCCGCCCAGGCCTTCGCAACTGGTACAATTGCTTTCTTAGTCGGGGTGTAGCGCAGCCTGGTAGCGCACTACGCTGGGGGTGTAGTGGTCGCGAGTTCGAATCTCGCCACCCCGACCAACCATTTAAGAAACGCCCCCGTTGGGGGCGTTTTTTTTTGCTTACCAGCCCAAACCAGCGCCTGGTCAGGTTTCCGGCTGAGGAAGGCCTGAACTCCAGCGCATCCTGCCTGCTTAGGCATGCAAGGAGCATGGAAGATGAAATGCAGATGGATCGTGGCCGCGACGGTATGTGTGCTCGCCTGCAGCGGAGCGACATGGACATGTGGAGCACTCCTGATTGCTCCACGGCGCGAGCCGGCGGGGGAACCGCCATCCGACTTGCCGGTGCAGGCACTCGCCTTCAACGATGCCGATGGGAGAACGATCCGCGGCTGGTTCGCGCCAGGGATGCCGGCGAGGGGTGCCGTGTTGTTGTTGCA
>NZ_DATHFX010000180.1:0-2536 GCF_035317885.1 Pinirhizobacter sp. | reverse complement strand
TTCCCGCTGCGCTACGCACGCCTCGCCGCCGCCCTGCGCACGTTCGAGGCGCTGGCCGATGAAGCCAATGCCAACCGCCGTTTCGTCGGCGCATCTGCCCCGATGCAGCGCATCAACAACCTGATCCGCCAGGTCGCACCGTTCGATTCCTCGGTGCTGGTGCTGGGTGAATCGGGGACGGGCAAGGAACTGGTGGCCCGCACGATCCACGACTGCTCACCGCGCGCCGACAAGCCCTTCATCGCCATCAACTGCGGCGCGATCCCGGCGGAATTGCTCGAAAGCGAACTGTTCGGCCACGAGAAGGGCGCTTTTACCGGCGCCATCAATACCCGCAAGGGCCGCTTCGAGCTGGCCGAGGGCGGCACGTTGTTCCTGGACGAGATTGGCGACATGAGCCTGCCGATGCAGGTGAAGTTGCTGCGCGTGCTGCAGGAACGCACGTTCGAACGCGTCGGTGGCAACAAGCCCCAGCGCTGCGATGTGCGCATCATTGCCGCCACGCACCGGAACCTCGAGCAGTCGATCCAGAACGGCGTCTTCCGCGAAGACCTTTTCTACCGCCTGAATGTATTCCCGGTCGAGATGCCGCCGCTGCGCGAACGCATGGACGATCTTTCCTCGCTGATCGGCGAATTCAACCATCGCCTGGCACAGCGTGGCCTGGGCAATGTCCGGTTCTCAGGCCAGGCCCTTGCGGCACTGCGCGGTTATGCCTGGCCCGGTAACGTGCGCGAACTGTCCAACCTCGTCGAGCGCATGGCCATCCTGCTGCCGCACGGCGAGATCCGCGCCGCGGACCTGCCGGAGAAGTACCGTGGCGCGTCGGTGGTGGGAGACATCTGCGGTGCGGCGCTCCTGGCCTACATGGAAGAGCAGCCGGTGATCGCCGACACGTATGCCAACGGCAACGACGCGGCCACTTTGCCCGCTGGCGGCCTAGACCTGAAAGACCACCTGGCCGGCATCGAGATCGGCCTGATCCGCCAGGCGCTGGACTCGGCCAATGGCGTGGTGGCCCACGCGGCCAAGCTGCTGCGCGTGCAGCGCACCACGCTGGTGGAGAAACTGCGCAAGTACGGTTTGAACGACGCCGTGCAGATCACCGCTTGACGGGGCCGGAAGTTAAAGCTTCCACGCCCGACGGAATTAAAGAAGGCAACAAGGTGGGCAGTGCGCAAATAGGCGTACGCCCTGGGGAACGGCAGGTAGCCGGCGCATTGAAGTAACAGCGTCGGCAAGACCCTCCGGCAATCGCTACTTCTGGTGGTGCCTGGCGGCCCGCCCAGGACAGGTTTGTGCCGGAGAAAGCCCCCATCGGCCGTGCGGCGATCACGCACTGCCCACCTTCTTGTCTTCTCGTTTCAAGACCTTCCGCGTGACCGGGGTCAGAGTAATTACTCTGACCCCCAACCTCCGGCCTCACCGTCTCTTGATTGGCACGCCACGTGCATCGCACTGCCTGAACGCCAACGCGCGCCGGAAAACCGCCATGACCACGATCGACGTAAACAGCCTGCTTTCCCAGATGCGCCGGATGACGGCCGTCACGGAACTGCCGTCGGCGAGGATCGACACCGTCGGCAAGGCGGCGGCTCCGTCGGATTTCGGCGCGCTGCTGAAGCAGTCCCTGGGAAGCGTGGCGGACCTGCAGAAGACCGCCGGCATACAGGCCGCCGCTTTCGAGCGCGGCGACAAGGGCGTGGACCTGGCCCAGGTGATGCTGTCGGTACAGAAGGCCGACCTCAGCTTGAGCACTGTTACCCAGGTACGCAACAAGATGGTCGATGCCTATAAGGACATCATGAACATGTCGTTCTGAGCGACGTTTCATGACCCTTCCACTAACGGACTTGTTGAACCATGGCTGATAACGCCGTCGCCACCTCCACCGATTCCAGGCTGGCTTCGTTCAAGAACCTGGCCGCCACGCCGGTGGCACGCCAGCTGACCTTGATGGCCGGTATCGCCGCCGCGGTCGCCATTGGCGTGGCGGTGGTGATGTGGTCGCGTACGCCCGACTACGGCATGCTTTACGCAGGCCTTGAGCAGAGGGATGCCGCCGCCGTTACCCAGGCGCTGCAGGCGGCCAACGAGCCCTACAAGCTCGGCACCGACGGTGCGTCGGTGTTCGTGCCGGCTGCCGACGTGGCGGCCATGCGCCTGAAGCTCGCTTCGCAGGGCCTGCCCCAGGGGGCGACCCAGGGCGGCGCCATGGCGCAGTCCGATTCCCCCTTCGGCATGAGCGACATGGCCGAGCGGAGCCGTTACCAGCAGTTGCTCGAAAACGACCTCGGCCAGACCATCGCCGGCCTGCAGTCGGTCAAGGGCGCGCGCGTGCACCTGGCGCTGCCCAAGCCTTCCGCCTTCATCCGCGACAACCACCCGGCGAGTGCGTCGGTGGTGGTGGCCTTGTATCCGGGCCGCTCGCTCGATGCCGGCCAGGTGTCGGCCGTCGTGCACCTAATGTCTTCGTCGGTGCCGGGCCTGGATGCACGCAATGTCTCGATGATCAACCAAACGGGCCAACTCCTGA
>NZ_DATHFX010000179.1:0-26529 GCF_035317885.1 Pinirhizobacter sp. | reverse complement strand
CGAACAGCATCGGTACCTCCGCGCGGATGGAGTGGCCTTCCCATAGCACGATACGTGGGTGCGCATCGCGCATGCGCGCGATCTCGGCGGCGAGCGCTACGTGGTACGGGCGCCAGTACTGCTCGACGCGGGCGGCGGTTTCATCGGGCCCCGGGGCTTCGCCATCGCGGTAAATCGGGGCGCCGTCGAACATCATCGTGGGCACCAGGCCGGTTTCGGTACGCCCGGGATACAGCGCGTGTCCGTCGGCGGGGCGGTTCAGGTCCACCACATAACGCGAAGCCAGCGGCTTGATCACGCTGGCGCCCAGGCCGACGGCAAAATCGTAGAGGAGGTCTACGTGCCAATCCGAGTCCGGTGAAACCTGCGCCAGCGGGTGCATGCGCCCGGCGATATCGGCGGGAATGAAACTGCCGTTGTGCGGCAGGCTCACCAGGAGCGGCGCGGTGCCGCGGTGCAGGTGGAACGTTTCCATGGCTTACCTTCTAAGCGGTGCGAGCATTCAGGAGCACCAGCTCCTCGCTCGATGTCGGGTGGATGGCCACCGTGGCGTCGAAATCCTTCTTGCGCGCGCCAAGGCGCAACGCCACGGCGAAGCCCTGCATGATCTCATCGGCTTCCACTCCCAGCATGTGCAGGCCCACCACGCGTTCATCGGGACCGGCGCAGACCATGCGGATCAACGAGCGTTCGCTGCGACCGGCCAGGGCGAACTGCATGGGCAGGAAACTGCCGTGGTAAACGGTAACGGCATCGCCATGCGTTTGCCGCGCCTCGGCTTCGGTCAGGCCCACGGTAGCCAGCGGCGGGTGGGAGAACACCACGCTGGGAATGTAGTCCGGATCGACGTGGGCATCGGCGTTGCCGCGGAACAGGCGATCGGCCAGGCATCGGCCAGCTTGCACGGCTACCGGCGTCAGGGCCTTGGCCTGGGTGACGTCGCCGATGGCGTGGATGCCCGGCACGCAGGTGTCCTGGTAGCGATCGACCACGATGTGGCCTTCGGCGTCCCGGTCCACGCCCAGGTCTTCAAGGCCGATACCCGATGAATTCGGCTCGCGGCCCACGGCCCAGATCAAGGCGTCGTAGGGACCGGGCTGGTCGCCCTTGTCGCAGGTAAGCCACAGCTGCGCGCCATCACGTCGCACGTCCTGGATCTGGCAGCGATAGTTGATGTCGATGCCATGGGCGACCATGTGCTCGCCCAGCGCGTAGGCCATGGGTTCGTCGAAGCCACCCATCAGGCGATGGCGCACGTAAAGCGTGACACCGCCGCCAAGCGCCCGCAGCAGGCCGGCAAGCTCCACGGCGATATAGCCACCGCCGACGATGGCGGTGCGGCGGGGACATTCGCGCAGGTCGAAGAAGCCATCGGACACCATGCCCAGCCCGAAGCCCGGCGTGTCCAGCCGACGCGGCCGTGCACCGGTGGCGATGACGATGTGTGGGGCTGTCAATGTGCGTGTGCCGGTGGTGACGCGGTCGGGGGCGATCAGTTCGCCGCGGGCCGCGATCATGTGCACGTGCGTGTCAGCCAGAGTCTTGCGGTAGCCGGCGTGGATGCGGTCGATGTAGGCCTGGCGACGGCCGATGAAGGCCGGCCAGTCCAGGGGACTGTCGCCCACATCCTTGAACCCGTAGTCCCGCGCCAGGCCGAGGCCATCGGCCATCTGCGCGGCGTACCACATGGCTTTCTTCGGTACACAGCCCACATTCACGCAGGTACCGCCGATGACGCCGTCATCAAGCAGCGCCACGCGGGCCCCGTGGCGGCCGGCGCGGATGGCGGCGGCGAGGCCGCCTGATCCGGCACCGAGCACGATCATGTCGAACGGTTCGATTTCCATGGGCGCTAGTTTCCCTGATTCGACACCGACCCGGCCAGCTATCGAACACTTCTCATCGACTCACTTAAGAGGTTGACGCAAGCCATTGTTTTGATAAGCTCGCGCCAACGCCACTCACGCTGCATACGATGGGCAATCGCGCCTGCACCACTGCCACGCGAAACCACCGCTCCACGCTTGCCCGGGCGTTGGCCGTACTTTCCCTGATCCTCCTGGCCGCATGTTCATCTTCCCCCAGCCGTTCGCCCTCGCGCCCCATGAACCTGGGGTGGTCGAATGAGCGTGCCGCCGCACTGCCGCCGGACGCTGCCAACGACGTACTCTTCCGCGCCATCGGCCTGGTCGGCACACCCTACCGCTGGGGCGGCAATACGCCGGCGGGGGGCTTCGATTGCAGTGGACTGGTGGGCTACATCTACAAGACGTCCACCGGCGTGATGTTGCCGCGCACCTCGCAGGAAATGGCCGGCTTCGGCCGCGAGCGCGTGGATGCCCCGGACCTTGCCAGTGGCGACCTGGTCTTCTTCGGTAGCCGTGGCTCGGTAAGCCACGTGGGCATCTATGTCGGCAAGGGCCGCTTCGTCCATGCGCCCAACAGCGGCGGTACCGTGCGCCTGGACAACCTGGACGGGCCGTACTGGAAAGACCACTTCGTGTACGGACGGCGCGTCCTTTAGTCCGCGCGGCTTTCGCCTTGTCTAACTGATAGCTGAACCATTTCCGTCAATCATATTGTGCACAATTTAATTGTGCGCTATCGTTTCATCCATGAGAAGCCTCGACAACCACCTCTGCTTCGCCCTCTACGCCGCTTCCCGTGCCATGACGGCCGCCTACCGTGGCCCGTTGTCGGAACTGGGACTCACCTATCCGCAATTCGTCGCCATGGTGGTGCTTTGGGAAGCCGACGGCGTGACGGTCAGCGAGCTGGGCGAACGGCTGCAGCTGGACAGCGGCACCCTCACCCCGCTCCTGAAGCGCCTGGAGCAGGCGAACCTGGTGAGGCGCCAACGCAATGCCGATGACGAACGCGAACTCATCGTCACCCTTACCGATGACGGCCATGCCCTGCAGCGCAAGGCCAACGACATTTCCGAACAGGTTTTCTGCCGCACCGGCCTTGAAGAAGGCACTGCGGTACAGCTACTCGGCGATCTGCACGACCTCGCCGCCCGGCTTCGCGACAACACCTCCGTCTAACCCCCAAAACTGAAAGGAACGTCCCATGAGCGTCAGCAAGATCGTTTACACCGCCACTGCCACCGTCCACGGCGGCCGCGAAGGCCACGCCAAGTCCAGCGACGGCGTGATCGACATCGACCTGAAGATCCCCAAGGAAATGGGCGGCCCCGGTGGCGCGGGCACCAACCCCGAGCAGCTGTTCGCGGCCGGCTATGCCGCCTGCTTCGAAGGCGCCACGCGCTATGTGGCTCGCGAAAAGAAGGTCGCGCTGAAAGATGCCTCGGTGACCGCGCACGTGGGGATCGGCCCGCGCGAGCCCACGGGCTTCGGCATTGCAGTGAAGCTGGAAGTACACCTGGAAGGTGTGGACGCAGCCACGGCGCAGGACCTGGTAGACACCGCCCATCGCGACATCTGCCCGTACTCGCATGCCACGCGCGGGAATGTCGACGTTGAGATCGTGCTGGTCTGATTGACCATTCGGCAAACAAAAAAAGGCGCCCTTCAAGGGCGCCTTTTTTCATGCCGGTAGCTGGCCTGCCGGTGAGGGGTCAGAGTCATGACTCTGACCCCCACCCCACCGCATCAGTGCTCGCCGTCACCCTTGGGATGGGCGTGACCGTGCTTGAGCTCTTCTTCGGAGGCGTCGCGCACCAGGTCGACGTCGATGGCGAAGGTCAGCGTCTTGCCTGACATCGGGTGGTTGAGGTCCACGTCGACCGTGGTCATGCCCACCTTCTGCACCGTCACCACGCGCTGGCCGCCTTCTTTCAGCGCCAGCACGATGGTCTGGCCAGGTTTGATCCTGGCGGCGTTCGGGACGTACTTCTTGGGCACGCGCTGGGTCTGGCCCTCGCGGCGCTCGCCATAACCCTGCTCGGGGGCGATGGTGACCTCGAAGCTGTCACCGGCCGACTTGCCTTCAAGGCCGGCTTCAAGGCCCGGGATCAGCTGGCCGTGGCCGAGCAGGATCCACAATGGTTCACCGCCTTCGCGGGAGGTTTCCACCTTCTCACCGTCGACGGTGAGGGTGTAGTGGAACGAGATGACCTTGTCCTTCGCAGCCTGCATGGGGTTGTTCTCTTCGGTGCAAACCGGTCATGTTAGCGGCTGAAACGTGCCCAGTCACGCTGGCGGGGCGTCACGCCCGGCGCCAAAACCCACGCCCTTGGCTTCCGGGCCGAATCCGGCCAGGAGGGCCAGGATCACCGCGACCACGGCAATCCACAGTCCCATGGCGAATGCCAGGTCGCCGCCATGCCAGCCGGCGATCAGCAGCTGGGCGTTGCCGGTATAGGCGGCCAGCAGGTTGCCGATCTGGTAGGCAAAGCCCGGCAATGTGCCCCGTACGCTGTCCGGCGACAGCTCGTTCAGATGCGTGGGCACCACGCCCCAGGCGCCCTGCACCATCACCTGGATCAGGAAGGCACCGATCGCCAGCAGCAGCAGCGAGCCGCCATGTACCCATAGCGGGATCACCGGGATCGCCAGCAAGGCGGCGATCACCATCGCCCGCCGCCGGCCGATGCGCTCGGACCACGCGCCAAAACACAGGCCGCCGACCATCGCTCCGAGGTTGAGCATCGCCACCAGCATGAAGGCTGCACCGGAGCCCGTCGGCAGGTGCAGGCTCTTCTCTTCGAAGGTGTGATAGAGATCCTGCGAGCCATGGCTGAACATGTTGAAGGCGGCCATCAGCAAGGTCATGTAGATCGCCAGCTTCCAGTGGCCGCGCATCGACTCAACGAGGCTGCGCTTGCCGTGCTCGGCCCGGCTGGCCTCCCACACGGCGGATTCGGGAACCGAACGGCGGATATAGAGCACCAGCAGGGCCGGAGCCGCGCCGACCACGAACAACCCGCGCCAACCGATATGGTCGATCAGCAGCCAGTTGGCCAGGGCACCGAGGAAGAAACCGCAGGGATAGCCACTTTGCAGCAGGCCGGATACCAGGCCGCGCGCCTTGGGCGGCACCGACTCCATCGCCAGCGAAGCACCCAGCCCCCACTCGCCGCCCATCGCCACGCCGAACAGGAAGCGCAGTACCAGCAACATGGTGAGCGACGATGAAAACGCGGTGGCCAATTCGAAGGCCGAGAACAGGATCACGTCGAGCATCAGGATCGGGCGGCGGCCGTAACGGTCGGCCAGGCGGCCAAACAGCAAGGCGCCGATCGGACGCGCCGCCAGTGTCAGGAACAACCCGTAAGTTACTTCGGACGGCGAAACCTTGAATTCGTCGGATATGCCGACGATGACGAAGGTCAGCAGGAAATAGTCGAATGCATCGAGCGTCCAGCCGAGGAAACTCGCCAGGACCGTGTGCCGCTGGGTCCGATCCAATTCTCGCAGGGGGGAAAGGAAAGACATGATCAGCCTTGTTGCCCGTCGGAAACCCGGGGCAGTGTAACCGGGCGCGGCGCGCCGATCTGCCCCGTTTTTCTACCGGCAGGCCAACATCTGGCTCACACGGCGAGGACGTAGTGTGGATAGACTCATGCCGACCCAACACGGAGGAGCCACCCATGCAGTTTCGTCATGTCCTCGCCGCCAGCGCCCTGACCCTCCTGGCGGCCCCCGCACTCGCCCTGCCGGCAGCACAGCAGAGCCCACCCCCGCCGCCGCCCAGCCAGGGGTCCATGGCCGCGCCGACAACATCGTCGGAATCCGGTACAGCGCCATCGTTCGACGAACTGGACAAGAATCACAAAGGCTCGCTCAGCCGTGGCGACCTCCCCAAGGACGTCGACGCACTGAAGCAATTGCGAGCGCACTTCGGCGAGGCCGACCAGGACCACAACGGTCGCCTGTCGCCTGCCGAATACAACACCTATGTCGGCGCCAAGCCACCCGGCGCCGACCAGAAGCACTGATCGAGCACGGAACGGCGCGGCCGGCCCGCGCCGTTCCGAAGGTTCGCCGTCGCCGCGAAGGATCCCCACCATCGAAGCGTCCCACCTGAACCATCGCGCCCGCCAGCGCATCGCCCGCCGTTTCGGCACGATCAACCAGCGGCTCTACATCGGCTTCAAGCTGGCAGCCGATCCGGTATATGCAGCGGCCGCGCGCGTGCGCGGCAACAGTGCGCTACCCCTCTTCGACCTGGGCTGCGGCATCGGCCTGCTTGCGCACTACCTGCACGGTTGTGGCCTGCTCGACCGCTACATCGGTACCGACCACGATTCGCGCAAGATCGAGGTGGGCAATGCAGCGCTCGTCCGTGGCGGCATCGACCGGCGCGTGCAGCTGCACCATGGTGACGCCGCCGATGCCTACGACACGCAAGGCGACGTGGCGATGCTCGACGTGTTGCACTACCTGCCCCGCGAGCGGCAACCGGACCTGCTCTCCTCCGCCGCCTCGCTGGTGGCCCCGGGCGGGGTGTTGATCCTGCGCAATGTGGTCCGCGAACCCAACTGGCGGTTCCGCTTCACGGTGTGGGAGGAACACATCCTCAGGGCCTCCGGCTGGATTCCCGGCGGCGCCCAGCACTACCCCAGCGCCGAGGAAATCAGGGCCCCACTGCGCGAAGCGGGCCTCTCCGTATCGATGCAGCCCCTGCGTGGCCGCACCCCATTCAACAGCTACCTGATGGTCGGTCGGCGCGCCTGAACGGCCCGGTTCGCATGAAAACGGCAAGCCTGATACACTTGACCGGCTCGTAGACGCCCCCGACTCCCTTGCGGACTCATCGGCGAGGGATATTCCCTCGCCCGATCCCCCACCCCGGTTGCGCGCACGGCACCGGCCAGCCCCTCATCCGACGGGCGGCCGCGAAATCACCAGCATCGAGGCGCGGTATCAGGGAGCGCCCGGGCACATCAGGAGTTTTTCCATGTCCTTCGAGTCGCTGGGCCTTGCGCCCGCGCTTCTTCGTGCGTTGTCCGAACAGGGCTACACCGAACCTACCCCCATCCAGGCCGCGGCCATCCCGCTGGTGCTCCAGGGCGCCGACCTCATGGCCGCTGCCCAGACCGGCACTGGCAAGACAGCGGCCTTCGCCCTGCCGCTGCTGCAGCGCCTGAGCGAGAAAGCCCTGGGCGACGGCCGTCGTCCGGTCCGCGCCCTCGTGCTTACCCCCACCCGCGAACTGGCCGCCCAGGTGCATGACAACCTGCGCGAGTATGGTCGCCACCTGCGCCTGTCCAGCACCGTGATCTTCGGTGGCGTCGGCATGGGCAACCAGCTCACGGCGCTGCGCCGTGGCGTGGACATCATCGTGGCCACCCCTGGCCGCCTGATCGACCACATGCAGCAGCGCTCGGTCGACCTGTCGAAGATCGACGTGCTCGTGCTCGACGAAGCCGACCGCATGCTCGACATGGGCTTCCTGCCGGCGTTGAAGCGCATCCTCAACGCGCTGCCCAAGCAGAACCGCCAGACACTGTTGTTCTCGGCCACTTTCGCGCCGGAGATCAAGGCACTGGCGCGTGAGTTCATGCGCGATCCGCGCGAAGTGTCGGTTTCCCCCGCCAACTCGGTGGCTGCCCTGGTCACCCACCACGTTCATCCGGTGGATGCCGAACGCAAGCGCGACCTGCTGCTGCACATCCTGTCCATCGACAGCCGCCGCCAGACGCTCGTGTTCAGCCGTACCAAGCATGGCGCCGACAAACTCGTCCGCCACCTGGAAGTGTCCGGCATCCGTGCCGCGGCCATCCACGGCAACAAGAGCCAGAACGCGCGCACCAAGGCGCTGGCGGACTTCAAGGCGAACAAGGTCACGGTGCTCGTGGCTACCGATATCGCCGCGCGCGGCATCGACATCGACCAGCTGCCGGTCGTGATCAACTACGACCTGCCGATGGTGGCCGAGGACTACGTGCATCGCATCGGCCGCACCGGTCGCGCGGGCTCGGACGGCCAGGCGATCTCGCTGGTCAGCCACGACGAAGCCGGCCTGCTGCGCGACATCCGTCGCCTGCTCAAGGACGAACTCAACGTCAGCGACATGGCCGGCTATGAGCCGTCCACCCCGCTGCGCACCGACGCCGCCGCGCCGCGCCCCAAGCAGGCCCAGCGCCAGCCGCAGGGCCAGCGTCCGCAGCGCAACGGTTCGCGCGACGGCAAGCCCGGCCAGCGCCCGCCGGCCACGCACCGTCCGCACGGCCACGTGAACAATGGTGGTGGCGAACACGCCGCCGGCAACAAGCGTCGCCGCCAGCGTCGCGGTGGTGCGGCCAGCAACAAGGCCTGAGTCACGCTAACGATGTGAGATGAGAAAGGCCGCGAAAGCGGCCTTTTTCTTGTCAGTCCTGGCGCACTTTCGAGGTGAGCACGTGGTCTTCCCATACGCCGTGGATCTTCAGGTATCCACGCGCCATGCCTTCGCGCTCGAAACCGAGCTTCTCCAATAGTCTTCCGCTGCGCTCGTTGCGCGGCATGTAGTTGGCCATCACGCGGTGCAGGTCCAGTGGGCCGAAGGCGTAGTCCAGGCCCGCGCGCAGTGCCTCGGCCATGATCCCCTGCCCTTGCCACTCGGCAGCCAGGCCGTAGCCCAGGTGTGCGGCCTGGAACACCCCGCGCACGATATTGGCGAAGGTGAACGAGCCCATGACCCGGCCGGTCCCGGGGTCGAAGATGCAAAAAGGCCAAGCAACGCCAGCCCTTGATACGCTGGACCACTGCACGATCGAGGTACGCGCACCCTCAAGCGTGTAATAGCCCTCCTCACGCAAGGGCTCCCAAGGCGCCAGGTGAACGCGGTTCTCCAGCCGGTACGCCAGCACGGCCTTGGCATCGGCGATGCGTGCCACCCGTAACTCCGTGCGCGGTGTGCGAAGGACCGGTTGGGTCATGCGCGCAACGCGGCCGCGTGGTGACGAAGGTGGTCTTCCATGAAGCTGGCAATGAAGTAGTAGCTGTGGTCGTAGCCTTCCTGGCGGCGCATGCGCAGCGACTGGCCTGCCTGCGCGCAAGCTTCCTCGAACAACTCCGGCTTCAGCTGGTTGGCGAGGAACTGGTCGGCCAGGCCCTGGTCGATGAGGATCTCGCCGTCAAACCGCTGCTTCTTCACCAACTCGCTGGCGTCCCAGGCCTTCCACGCTTCGCGGTCGTCGCCCAGGTAGCGCCCGAATGCCTTCTCGCCCCATGGAACCCGGCATGGCGCCACGATCGGGGCAAAGGCGGAGAGCGAGCGATATCGGTCGGCATGGCGCAACGCCGTCACCAGCGCGCCGTGCCCACCCATCGAATGGCCGAAGATGCCACGGCGATTCCCGTCGAGAGGGAAATGCCCTTCGACCAGGGCCGGCAACTCTTGCCCGACGTAGGTGGCCATGTTGAAGCGCGCCGACCACGGTGCCTGCGCGGCATCGAGGTAGAAGCCCGCCCCTTCGCCGAATTCCCAGTCGCCGGTGGCGCCTTCGATGCCGGTGCCGCGGGGGCTGGTGTCGGGCATCACCAGGCCCAAGCCCAGTGCCGACGCCGCGCGCTGGGCGCCGGCCTTGATGGTGAAGGTTTCCTCGGTGCAGGTGAGGCCTGCCAGCCAATAGAGCACCGGGACGGGACCGGCCGCGGCCTGTGGTGGCAGATAAACGGCAAATTTCATCGCACCGCCGCAGGCTGGCGACTCGTGCCGGTAGAACCCCTGCGTGCCGCCGAAGCTGCGCTGTTCCGAAACCACTTCGATGGCTGTCATCGACCGGCGTTCCCTCGTGGATGAATGCGACGCAATCGCGGCCAGGAAGTGTACTCCACTGCAATGCAGCAGAAATTCTGCAGGGCAGCCCCCGTGGCTGCTAGAATGCCCGCTTCGCCCCGCCGCAAAGGCCGCTGGCGCGTCCCATGTTCCCCGAGGTTCCCATGTCGTCCCCTGCTTCCGAAACCACCCCGGTCACACCCGGGTTCAGCGCGCTCGCCCTTGAGCCTAACGTCGCCCGCGTGCTCGCCGAAGTGGGTTACGAGACGCCCTCGCCGATCCAGGCCGCGATCATCCCCTCGATGCTGGAGGGTCGCGACGTCCTGGGCCAGGCGCAGACGGGTACCGGCAAGACGGCAGCCTTCGCCCTGCCGATCCTCTCGCGCATCACCATTACCCATGGCAAGCCGCAGGCACTGGTGCTGGCGCCCACGCGCGAACTGGCAATCCAGGTGGCCGAGGCCTTCCAGAAGTACGCCACCTACATTCCCGGCTTCCAGGTGCTGCCGATCTACGGCGGCCAGAGCTACGGCCCGCAGCTGCACGGCCTGCGCCGCGGCGCGCACATCGTGGTCGGCACCCCCGGCCGCGTGATCGACCATATGGACAAGGGCACGCTCGATCTTTCGGAGCTCCGTTTCCTGGTGCTGGACGAAGCCGACGAAATGCTGCGCATGGGCTTCGTCGACGACGTCGAGAAAGTACTCCAGGCCACGCCTGAGACGCGCCAGGTCGCGCTTTTCTCGGCCACCATGCCCTCGCAGATCCGCCGCATCGCGCAAAGGCACCTGAAAAACCCGGTCGAAGTCACCATCAAGACCAAGACCACCACCGCGGCCAATATCCGCCAGCGTTACTGGTGGGTCAGCGGCATGCACAAGCTCGATGCGCTCACGCGCATCCTTGAAGCCGAATCGTTCGACGCGATGATCATCTTCACGCGCACCAAGCAGGCCACCGAGGAACTTGCCGAGAAGCTGCAGGCGCGCGGATTCGCCGCCGCGGCGATCAACGGCGATATCGCCCAGCCGCAGCGCGAGCGCGTGATCGCCCAGCTGAAGGACGGCAAGCTCGACATCCTGGTCGCCACCGACGTCGCCGCCCGCGGGCTCGACGTGGAACGCATCAGCCATGTGCTGAACTACGACATCCCCACCGACACCGAAAGCTACGTGCACCGCATCGGGCGCACCGGTCGCGCCGGGCGTAGCGGCGAAGCGATCCTGTTCGTCACCCCGCGTGAGCGCAACCTGCTGCGCGCGATCGAACACGCTACCCGCCAGCCGATCGAGCAGATGCAGCTGCCCACCGTGGAAGCGGTGAACGACCAGCGCATCGCCAAGTTCAAGAGCCGCATCGGCGAGTCGCTGGCCACCGGCGGCCTTGAAAAGTTCCAGCAGCTCATCGAGCAGTACGAGCAGGAAAACAACGTGCCGGCGATCGAGATCGCCGCCGCCCTCGCCCGCATCGCCCAGGGCGACCAACCCCTGTTGCTCGAGCCGCCTGCCCGCCGCGAATTCGCCGAGCGCCCGCAGCGCGACGACCGCCCAGCGCGGGATGACCGCCCCTCACGCGACGACCGTGCGCCCCGCGCCGACCGCCCGCCGCGCCGGGAATTCGATCCCGCCGAACGCCGTCCCGCCCCGGCCCGCGCCATGCGCGAGCACGTCACCGAGAACGGCAAGCGCACGTACCGGCTGGAAGTGGGCCACGACCATGGCGTGAAGCCCGGCAACATCGTCGGCGCGGTGGCCAACGAAGCCAACATCGACAGCCAGTTCATCGGCCGCCTTTCCATCCGCGGCCACTACAGCCTGATCGACCTTCCCGAGGGCATGCCCCCGGAAGTCTTTACCCACCTGAAGAACGTCTGGGTGTCAGGCCAGAAACTACAGATCGCCGAGTGGAATGGACAGGAAGAAGCCGGCAGCGCCGCCCCTCCGCCGGCGCCACGTCGATTCAGCGGCGACAAGCCGCACGGCAAGAAACCGTACCTGGGCAAGAAGCCGCCGCGTAAGAACTAACTGTCGCGGTCTTGCTAAGGCACACCGACGAAGGTATTGCAGCTGTTCGGGTCGCCGCTGGTGAAGCCGGTCTTGAACCACTTCACGCGCTGAGCGGAGGTGCCGTGGGTGAACGAGTCCGGCACCACGCGGCCGCGTGCCTGCTGCTGCAGGGCGTCGTCACCGATGGCCGTCGCCGCTGTCATGGCCGATTCGATATCGCCGGGTTCCAGCCACTTGTTTCGCTGCTGGCCCCGGTTGGCCCATACGCCTGCAAAACAATCAGCCTGCAATTCCTGCCGTACCGAAAGGCCATCGGCACCTTCCATCCGCGCGCCCGACTGCCGCGCCTGCGCCACCTTGTCGAAGATGCCCAACTGTTCCTGCACGTGGTGGCCCACTTCGTGGGCGATCACGTAGGCGCGGGCGAAATCGCCTGCCGCATGGAATCGATTGCTTAGTTCATCGAAGAAATCGACGTCCAGGTAAACGATCTGGTCGCCCGGGCAATAGAACGGGCCCACGGCCGCCGACGCCGAGCCGCAGGCGGTATTCACGCTACCGCGGAATAACGCCAGTTTCGGATCGACGTACGTCTTCCCCTTCTCCTGGAATATCTGGTGCCAGGTGTCCTCGGTATCGCCCAGGATCGCCCGCACGAAATCCTTCTGCTCGGCCGAGGCGCTGGCCGTCCCCGTGTTCGCCTGCGGCGCTGCACGCTGCTGCTGCGGCACCGGCACGCCCTGCTGGTCACCCTGCAGCAGTGCGGTGGGATCCTTGAAGAACACCAGCCCCAGGATGGCCAGGATCACGATCCCGCCCAACCCCAGCCCGCGGCCTCCGCCAAACCCGCCCCCGCCAAATCCGCGTCCCCCGCCAGACCCGACATCCTCGACATTGTCGCTACGACGACCTTTCTGCCAAAGCATGGACTTCTCCCCGTCGGCCCGTTGTTCGCGAAAGATAGCAGGCCACGTTGTCGTGGAGAGGTGTGGACACCACACACCGACGCTTACCCGTCGCCTGAGGCGACCGCGCGCAGCATGCAGCGATCGTTCCTGTACGAGCTTTACTCAGAACTAAATGCCTCTGACCCCTTAGTGGGTGCGGGCTTTGCCGCGACCCCTCCCGCGCCGAGCGCCGCCAGGCGCGACGGCCCCCGCAACCCGGGGTGCCCTTTTTTCTTGGTTCGGTTCTTTTTTGGGCAAGCAAAAAAGAATGAACGCGCCCCCCCCCGGCAGGGGGCAAGACCCCGGCGCGAAGCGCCGGCCCCCCGCGAAGCGGACCTAACCCGCGCGCGAAGCGCGCACCCGCTGCACGCGGGCACCGTCCATGGCCACAACCTCGAACCGCCAAGCGGTAACGACGAACGCGTCGCCCGCCTCGGGCAGGCGACCCATGTGCTGCAGCACGAACCCCGCCAGGGTGGAAAAGCTGTCGTCGGCGGTGAATTCGGTATCCAGGAGGTGGCCGACACGCCGGAAATCCAGGCTACCGTCGAACAGCCACGCGCCGTCGGTCTCGCTGACGGCGGCGGGGTCGCCCTGGGCTTCGTCAGGGAATTCGCCGGCGATCGCTTCCAAGACGTCGGCGGGCGTGGCAAGGCCCAACACGCTGCCGTATTCGTCCACCACGATTGCCACTTGCAACGGCGAGCGGCGGAATTCGTCGATCAGGCGCAGTACGCTAAGTGATTCAAGCACGGTGATGGGCTTGCGCGCGATGCCATCGACATCCACCCGTCCGTGCTCGGCCAGGCTCGCCATCAGGTCGCGGGACGAGGCCAGGCCCACCAGGGCGTCCAGGTCGCCGCGGGCCAGCGGCAGCCAGTGATGCTGCGACTGGCGGGCTTCGTCCATCAGCGTCTGGACGTCTTCGTCGGGGTCGATCCAGACAATGGCCGTGCGGGGCGTCATGATCGAGCGCACCGGACGCTGCGAAAGATCGAGCACGCCCTGCACCATCGCCAGTTCGTCCTTGCCGAATACCGACTCGTTGCCGGCCTCAGGCTCGGTGGGTTTGCCGCGGGAAGTGTCCTCGTCATCGCCACCGAGCATCCGCAGCACCGCCTTGGCGGCCCGCGCACGCATGCCGCGCACGCCACCGGCGACGTTCTTCCGGTGGTTGCGGCGCATGGTCTGGTTGAATGTCTCGATCATGATCGAGAAGCCGATCGCCGCGTACAGGTATCCCTTGGGGATGTGGAAGCCGAAGCCCTCGGCGATCAGGCTGAAGCCGATCATCAACAGGAAACTGAGGCACAGGATCACCACCGTCGGCCGCGCATTGACGAATTCCGTCAACGGCTTTGACGCAGTGATCATCAGTGCCATCGCCACCACCACGCCGATCATCATGATCGACAGGTGATCGACCATGCCCACGGCGGTAATCACCGAGTCGAGAGAGAACACCGCATCGAGCACCACGATCTGCACCACCACCAGCCAGAAGCTCGCCGGCTTCCCACCGCGGCCATCGCCGTCGTCGCCGGCCTCCAGGCGCTCATGCAGTTCCACGGTGGCCTTGAACAAAAGGAACGCACCACCGACGAGCAGGATGATGTCCCGCCACGACAGGCCAAAGCCATGGATGTCGAACAATGGCTGCGTGAGCGCGATCAGCCATGACATCACCGCCAGCAGGCCAAGACGCATCACAAGGGCCATGCCCAGGCCAAGCAACCGCGCCCGGTCGCGGAGTCCCGGTGGAAGCTTGTCGGCCAGGATGGCGACGAACACGAGGTTGTCGATACCCAGCACGATCTCCAGGACGATCAACGTCAGGAGGCCTGCCCAGGCCGAGGGGTCGGAAAGCCAGTCGAAGACGAACATGGGGCGGCGGCGGGCGCCGGGGTTCCTCCATTCAGGAACCGTCGATAATACACGGCTGGTGCGACACCCCTGCCGGAAGACGGCCTTGCGCCCGGGGTGCAAGGGCGCCACCTTGCCGTAAACGCACAGCGGAACAAAAAGTACGTGAGCCACGCCATCGACCTTCCCTCCCCCGCTACCCAGCCGCCGCCGCGCTGGTGGGAAGCCTTGGCGCTGATTGCCGTCTATTTCCTCCTGCAGGTGGCGGTCGGCGCCATCGTCGGCCGGTCCATCGTGGCCTTCGACAACCTGATGGTGGACTCAGGTTCCACGGGCCTGGCGCCGGCGCTGCGGCTGCCCACGGTGGTGGTGCTCACCCTGATGCTGGCCACCGCGATGGTCATGGCCCTGGTGCGCTGGCGCTGGAGCTCCTGGCTCGACGCCGGCCGCCTGCCGGGCCTGGGTTTCGTCCGCGCGTCGGACCGGTTCCTGGTCACGGCTGCGGGATTGGGCTTCGTCGTGCCCATCGTCGGCGGCATCGTGACCAGCTGGCTCGCCCACGGCCAGGATCTGGGCCAGACCATCACCGAAATCGGCCGCGGTACGCCCTTCGGTGCCCGGGTGGTGCTGTTGCTGGTGGTGGTGAGCGTGGGTCCCTTGGTGGAAGAAACCCTGTTCCGCGGGGTGTTCCTGGGGGCGCTGAGCCGTCATATGTCATCGGCCTTCGCCATCACCACGAGCGCGGTGCTGTTCGCCATGGTCCACCTGCCGGACCTGCACGGCGCCGCCTATGCCCTGCCCAACCTGTTCCTGCTGGGCTGGGTGTGCGGGTGGCTGCGCGTACGCAGCGGGTCGATCTGGCCGGCGGTACTGGCGCACGGTGCGAACAACCTCATTGCCGCCGGTGCGTGGTTCGTTGCCACACACCAGCCATGACACGCCCCCGCTACCAGGCACGCTCCAGCGCGGCGACATGGCGTTCCAGGCGCGGTCCCAGGTAACAGTGCGAGCCGCAGGGCAAGAGCCCCGCATCGCCGAACTGCCGCAGGTACCAGGCCGGCGCACGTGAGAAAAATCCCACGTGATCGCCACCGACGTCATCCTTGCTGGTGTAGAGCTCCAGGAACGCGATGCCCTCGAGCATCTCGCCAATACCGGCAAGACCCTTTCGGATCTCCGCAGGTTTCAGGTAGTGCAGGACGTCAGTACATACGATGAGGTCGAAACGATCATCGAAGCGCAGGTGTTCAAGCTGGCCAAACGTGGCAAGGCCAATGTTGCGGCTGCGGCCGAACCGCTCGACCACATAGGGACTGGCGTCCAGGCCACGGTAATCGACACCGGGTCGCAGCTTCTTGAGCACCGCCCGCCAATTGCCTTCGCCGCAGCCCACGTCAAGCACGTTGCGCAGGGGCCGGCCAAGGTAGTACTCGGCCTGGGCCACCACCATGGCCACCTTCCGCCCAAGCTCCGCGCGCGACTGCACGCTGTGGCGGGGGTCGCGGTACCACTTGTCGAAGTAACGGCGATCGTATTGCTTGCCGGCCATCGCGGCCCTCCTGGGAATGCGCTGCAAACGCGCATGGTAGCTGCGCCTTGACCCGGGGCACACACGGCGCGTTCCACGATAGCCTTTTCCGCTGCAAGGAACCCCAATCCATGGCCACGGTCCGCATCCGCTTTACCGGCAATCGCGAGGACGCCGATTCGCTGATCAATGTGCTGCACGGCATCGATGGCATCGAGCACGTCGAGGAAGTAGACGACCTGATGCCGGTGATGCGTGACGATTCCAGTTCCAGCGAGAATTCCGACGACATGGGGGGTGGCAGCAGCACCTACTACGTGGAGGTGCACGCGCCCAACCGCAGCCACGCGGACACCGTGCGTGAGGCGGCGGAGCTCTACGCGCGCCGTTCGGGTTCGGCGGTGGAGATCGTCGACGAGTTCTAGCGGGGGTAAAACGTGCCTGTAGACCAATCGTGGTCTGGCGCGTTTGTTTCCCTTGCGACCTTAGGAGAAGGACTCTCGCGTGACCCGACGCCACCTGATCGTTGCCCTGGCCCTCTTCCCGGCGGCCTGCGCGCAAGCCACGCCGCTCGGACGTGATGACATCACCTGGCTTGCGCGCCTGGGCTTCGGCACCGATAGCCAGATGCTTGAAACCTACCAGCGTGAAGGCCGCGAGGCGTTCCTGGAGGAACAATTGCAGGGCAGCGATATCTCGCTGCCGCCTGCCATCGATGCCTTCGTGCGCAGCCTGACGATTACGAAAATGCCGGTGCAGGAACTGGCCCTGCAATTTCGCGACGCCCAGCAAGTGATCCGCGCGATGCCCGCTGGGCCGGCACAGGTACAGGCGCGCAAGGACCTACGCCAGCGCGGCCAGGTGCTGGAGCAGGAAACCCAGGCCACCGTCGCGCTGCGCGAGATCTATGGCCGCGACCAGCTTCGCGAGCAACTCACCTGGTTCTGGTTGAACCATTTCAGCGTGTTCGGCGACAAGGCGCGCGTGCGCTGGTTTGTCGGCGACTACGCCGACCGGGTGATCCGCCCCCATGCCCTGGGCAAGTTCCGCGACCTGGTGATGGCAAGCCTCACCAGCCCCGCCATGCTCGATTACCTGGACAACTCCAGGAATGCCAAGGGCCACGTCAACGAGAACTACGCCCGCGAACTGATGGAACTGCATACGCTGGGCGTGGATGGGGGCTACACCCAGGCGGACGTCCAGCAGATGGCACTGGTGTTGACTGGCGTCGGCGTGAAACTCGACGACACCGCACGCAAGCTGCCACCTAAGCTGTTGCCGTACTACCGATACGAGAACCTGTTCGAGTTCAACCCGTCGCGCCACGATTTCAGCGACAAGGTGTTGATGGGACGGCCGATCAAGGGAAGCGGCTTCGACGAGATCGAACACGCGGTGACCCAGCTCACTCGCACACCCGCGTGTGCGAAGTTCATCACGCGCAAGATCGCCGTGTACTTCACCGGCGACAACCCGCCGCCAGCCCTGCTGAACCGGCTGGCTGACACGTTCCTGCGTACCGATGGAGATATCGCGCAGGTCATGCGCACCCTGTTCACCGCACCGGAACTCACAACCATGCCGCCGATGAAATTCAAGGACCCGAACCGTTTCGTCGCTTCGGCAATGCGGCTTACCCTCGACGGCAAGCCGGTGGTGAATCCGATGCCAATGCTGCGCTGGGCGCAGCAGATGGCGCAGCCCACCTTTGGCCGTCTCACGCCCGACGGCTGGTCGCTCGATGGCGGCGCGTGGAGCAGCTCCGGCCAGCTGAGCCGCCGCTTCGAAATCGCCCGTGCGATCGGTAGCGGCGCACCGCAGCTCTTCGCCCCTGAACCACTGCCGGGCGAGAAGACACCGCCGCCGCGCCTGCCGCCGCCGGATCTGAAAAATTCGCCGCTGGTCGCAGCCACCTTGATGCCATGGCTTTCCGAATCGACGAAAACCGCACTGGCGCAGGCGAAGTCTCCGGTGGAATGGAACACATTTATCTTGAGCAGTCCCGAGTTCAACCAGAGGTAGCCATGAACCGTCGACAATTCCTCCTGGCCAGCGCGGCTGCCGCCGCCGTTCCTGCCCTTGGCCTCGCGCCCGGACGGCTTTTCGCGGCGCCTAAAGACACGCCGCGCCTGCTGGTGGTGTTCCTGCGCGGCGGCTATGACGCAAACAACCTGCTGGTGCCCCATGGCAGCGACTTCTACTACCAATCGCGGCCAAAACTGGCGATCGCCAAACCCGATGCCGCCAATCCCGATAGCGCGATCGCGCTCGACGGCCACTGGGGCCTGGCGCCGACGGTAAAGGACTCGATGAAGCCGCTGTGGGATCGCAAGCAGGTGGCCTTCATCCCGTTCTCAGGCACCACCGATCTTTCGCGCAGTCATTTCGAAACACAGGACAACATCGAGGCCGGCGAACCGGACGGCCATTCGATGGCGCAGCGTTCGGGGTTCCTGGCGCGGCTGTCGGGGGTGATGAAACCCGCAAGCCCCATCGCCTTCACCGACTCGCTGCCGCTTTCCTTCCAGGGCGGTGGCGACATCCCCAACATCTCTCTGCGCGGCGCCGGCAAGGCGGCATTCGACGACCGTCAATCGGCGTTGCTTGCCGGCATGTACCACGGCACGCCGCTCGAGCAGGCCGCGAGCGACGGCCTGAAGCTTCGGCAGCAGGTATCGGCCGACCTGACCCGGGAGATGGTGGCCTCCTCGCGCGGCGCCGTCAGTGCCAAGGGTTTCGCGCTTGAGACCCAGCGCATGGCCACGCTCATGCGCGATCAATACCGGCTCGGCTTCGTCGACGTCGGTGGCTGGGACACGCATGTGAACCAGGGTGCGGCCAAAGGCCAGCTGGCCAACAACCTGGGCAACCTTGGCGCGGGGCTGGCGGCCTATGCCGACGCCCTGGGCGAGGAATGGAACAACACCGTGGTGATCGTGGTGTCCGAGTTCGGCCGTACCTTCCGCGAGAACGGCAACCAGGGCACCGACCACGGCCACGGCACCACCTACTGGGTGCTCGGTGGCCGCGTGCACGGCGGCCGCATCGCCGGCGACCAGGTGGCCATCACCCAGCCCAACCTGCTGCAGGATCGCGACTACCCCGTACTCAACAACTACCGCGACGTGATCGGCGGCCTGCTGGTCCGTGGCTGGGGCCTGTCGTCCAGGCAAGTGCAACAGGTATTCCCGGGATCGAAACCGAAGGACTTACAGCTGGTGTGACGAACCTGCTACGTTCCTTTCCCTGACCAACGTTCGGGGAAGCTCAAGATGAAAACCCTCCTGCTCGCCGGCGCGGTTGCGCTGGGCCTGGCCACCGCCGCGGTGGCGGCCGACGCGACCAAGACGCCGCCGGTGAAGGACATCCTGGCCAAGTCGTCGCCACAGGAATGGCGTACGCCGGACCCTGAGAACCTGCTGTACATGGACCTTCCCCAGGGCCGGGTGATCATCGAACTCGCCCCCGACTTTACGCCCCTGCACGCGGCCAATATCCGTACCCTCGTGCGCGAACACTACTTCGATGGCCTGGCGGTGATCCGCGTGCAGGACAACTTCGTCACCCAATGGGGCGACCCCGAGGAAGACGACAAGGCGAAGATGAAATCGCTGGGCAAGGCCAAGGCTTCCCTGCCCCCGGAGTTCACCCGCCCGATCGATGCGAAGCTGTCCTGGACGGCGCTGCCCGACGGCGATGTGTACGCGCCGGAAGTGGGTTTCTCCAACGGCTTCCCCGCTGCCCGCGACAAGGCCAGCGGCCAGGCGTGGCTGGCCCATTGCTATGGCGCGGTAGGCGTGGCGCGCGATGTCGGCCCCACCACCGGCAGCGGCAGTTCGTTGTACGCGATCATCGGCCAGGCCCCGCGCAACCTTGATCGCAACCTCGCCGTCGCCGGCAAGGTGATCAAGGGCATGGAGTTCCTTTCGGCCTACCCGCGCGGCGCGGAGCCCATGGGCTTCTACAAGGATGCCGCCTTGCGCACCACGATCAAGAGCGTGCGCATCGCCGCCGACGTGCCGGCCGCCGAGCGCACACCGATCCAGGTACTGCGTACCGACTCTGCAACCTTCGCCGCCGTGGTGGACGCCAAGCGCAACCGCCACGACGACTTCTATACCTTGCCCGCCGGCAAGATCGACCTGTGCAACATCAACGTGCCGGTGCGCGAGAAGCCCTAGCGGTAACCGGCCGCCTGCAGTTCGAAGAGTTCGGCGTATTGCCCGCCGGCAGCCACGAGTTCCTCGTGGCTGCCCACTTCCACCACACGGCCATTGCCCAGCACCAGGATGCGGTCGGCCATGCGCACGGTGGAAAACCGGTGCGAGATGATCACCGCGGTTTTCCCCGCGGAGAGATCCTTGAAGCGCTGGAACACACCGTATTCGCTGCGCGCGTCCAGCGCCGCGGTGGGCTCGTCCAGAATCAACAGAGGGGCCGCGCGCATATAGGCGCGGGCGATGGCGATTTTCTGCCATTCACCGCCGGACAAATCCACCCCGCCCTTGAAGAATTTGCCCAGCATCTGCTCGTAGCCCTTGGGTAGCTTGCCGATCACCTCGTCGGCCATGCTGCGCGCGGCGGCGTCCTCGATGCGGGCCTTGTCGTCGCGCGCATCGATGCGGCCCACGGCGATGTTCTCTCCCGCCTGCAGGTAGTACCGCACGAAGTCCTGGAAGATCACACCGATGTGCGCACGCAGTTCCTCCAGGTCGTATTCGGCAAGCGGATGGCCGTCGAGCAGGATCTGTCCCTCGTCAGGGTCGTACAGTCGCGAAAGGAGCTTCACGATGGTGGTCTTGCCCGCGCCGTTCTCGCCCACCAGCGCCAGCACCTCGCCGGCGCGAAGGGTGAAATCAAGATGGCGCACGGCCCAGCGCTCGGCGCCGGGGTAACGGAAGCCGACATCGACGAAACGGAAGCCCTCGCGCACCGGCACCGGGAACGGCCGGGCGTCTTTCGGCGAGAGGATCTCAGGCTGGATGCGGAAGAACGAGAACAGGTCTTCCAGGTACAGCGCCTGCCCCGCCAGTTGCGAGAAGCCCGAGAGCAAGCCATCGAGCAAGGTGCGCAGCCGACGAAACGAGGCGGACAGGAAGGTCAGGTCGCCGATGGAAAATTCCCCATGCACCGTGCGCCAGGCGATCAGCGCGTAGGCGCCGTAGTAGCCGAGCGTTCCCACCGTGGTGAACAGGCCTCCCCAGCTGGCGCGCCCCACGGCAATGCGCCGGTTGGCTGCGTACATCGCCCGGGACAATGTGGCGAAGCGTTCGATCAGGAAGGGATTGAGGCCAAAGCTCTTCACCTCTTTGGCGGTGCCCGCGCTGGCACCCACCATGCGCAGGTAATCCAGCTCGCGGCGTTCGGGCGTCCATTCGTAGTTCACCGCGTAGCTTCGCGCGTTGAAGTGGATCTCGCCCAGGAACGCCGGTACCAGCGCCACCAGCAACAGCAGGATCAACCACGGCGTGTACACCGCAAGGCCGATGGCGAAACTCGCCATGGTCACGATGTCCTGGGCCTGGCCGAACAATTGCGAAAGCATGCCGCTGCGACCAGCTACCTGGCGACGCGCGCGGTCCAGGCGATCCTGCAGGTCCGCATCTTCGAAGTCTTCAAGGTCCAGGCTTGCCGCGTGCTCCATCAACTCGATGCTGGTTCGGTTGGCATAGAGTTCGGACAACAGCGAATCCACCAGCGACACCAGGCGCCCGAGCAGATCCGACGCCACCGCCAGTGCGAACTCGGTGCCCAGCAACCACCACAGGTGCTCGTAGTCGAGTACCCCGCCCGACAGCGCCCCGCCGCGGATCAGCCGGGTGACTTCGTCGATGATCAGCTTGCCGACGAACAGCGTGGCCACCGGCAGCAATGCGCGCACCAGGCGCAGGCCGAGGTCGAGCACGGTGAGCGTGCGGCTGGTACGCCAGATCGCCGCCAGGAACTGCGGCACGTTGGACATCGCGCCCAGGCGCTCGCGGAACCCCAAGGGCGGCGTGGGCTCGGGGTGGCGGCCTTGCGTGCGGGATTGACGGGCCATCGATCAGGTTCCGGGCATCATGCGAAGCGGCAAGGGTACGCCGTGTAAGGTAAGCGGCGTTACCACGGTCATTTCCTGCGACTACGTACACCCCCAAGGACATCACCCATGCTCGCCCGCCGTTTCCTCATTCCCCTTCTTGCCGCGTTGGTCGGGTTCTCTACCGTATTGCCGGCGGCCGCGCAGCAGGCGCCGGAATTCGCTGGTATCGCCGGCTGGCTGAACTCCAAGCCGCTCACCATGCAGGGGCTGCGCGGCAAGGTGGTGCTGGTGGATTTCTGGGCATATTCCTGCATCAACTGCATCCGCACCTTCCCCCACGTGACGCAGTGGTATGAAAAGTACAAGGACAAGGGCCTGGTGATCGTGGGCGTGCACGCGCCGGAATTCGACTTCGAGCGCCAGGAAGGCAATGTGCGCGACGCGATCAAGCGCTACAACATCACCTACCCGGTGGCGCTGGATAACGACCTGAAAACCTGGGATGCGTTCTCCAACCAGTACTGGCCGGCGGAATACCTGATCGACAAGAAAGGCAACATCATTTCCAAGCGTTTCGGCGAAGGCCACTACCTGGAAACGGAAAACGAAATCCGCACCCTGTTGGGCCTGCCCCCGCTGCAAGGCGATGAGGCGCCCAGCACGCTGGGCATGGTGGGTAGCCCCGAGATGTACTTCGGCAGCGATCGTCAGGAATTCCTGGCCAGCCCCGAGAGCGGCCGCCTGGGCACGCGCGACTTCACCGCGCCCACCCGGCTTGAACTGAACAAGTTCGCGCTCGTCGGTGCCTGGGAGATCGGCCGCGAGAATGCCACCCTGGTGGGCGATCACGGCGAGATCCGCCTGCACTACAAGGCCGCCAAGCTCCACATGGTGGCAAGCGCGATCACGCCGACCACGCTTGAAATCATCGTCGACGGCAAGCCGCAGCCGCCAGTCACCGTCCAGGGCAGCATGCTTTACACGCTGGTGGACGGCAGCGACTACAAAGACCACGTGGTGACAATCAAGGTGCCCAAAGGGTCGTTCCACGCCTTTACCTTCACGTTCGGCTAGCCGGGCGTACCGATTACGGGGTCAGAGTAATAACTCTGACCCCTCCCCCTGCGCCCCTCCCCCCTTGTCTTTGGACTATCTAAGATATATCGTACAGCCACACCTACGATATATCGGAGATACATCCATGCGTTGGCACGACCGTTGGAACGACGTCCGCGACCGCCTCCACGAGGCGCACGCCATGCACAACCATCACTTCATCGGCCGTCACGGCATGTTCGGCGGCGGTGGCCGTCGGGGCGGCGGTGGCTTCTTTGGCGACGACGAAGACATGCGCGGCGGCCCGATGGGCGGTCGTGGCCGCATGTTCGGCCAGGGCGACCTGCGCCTGGTGCTACTGGCCCTGATCGAGCAGCAGCCGCGCCACGGCTACGAACTGATCCGCACCATCGAGGAGATGGTCGGCGGCGGCTATTCGCCAAGCCCCGGCACCGTCTACCCCACCCTGACCATGCTCGAGGAACTGGGTTACGCCGTGGTCGAGGCCGCCGACGGTGGCAAGAAGCGCTACGCCATCACGCCTGAAGGCGTGGTCTGGCTCGATGGCAACCGCGCCGAGGTCGACATGCTGATGCAGCGCATGCAGGACAACGCGCACCGCATGCACAAGATGAATGCGCCGAACGACGTGCGCCAGGCCATGCACGAAATCAAGCACGCCCTGTTCGCCCGCGCCGGTGCCTGGAGTGTCGACGAAGCCGCGCGCATCACCGCCATTTTGCGCAAGGCCGCCGCAGCCATCGCCAGTGGAGACAAAGCATGACGGTAGCCACCCACGAAAGCCGGCGCGTCCGGCATCCGCTGGTGTTCCGCCATGTCCAGGTACTTGAAGTACAGGACATCACGCCGTCGATGCGCCGCGTTATCTTCGGCGGCGAGGAACTGGCCGGTTTCTCAAGTGCCGCGGCGGACGACCACGTCAAGCTGTTCTTCCCCGTCAACGGCGAACCCTTGCCGCGTCCGACCATGGGCGCCGATGGCCTGCAGTTCCCCGAAGGCGCGGCGCGACCGCCGCTGCGCGACTACACACCGCGCCATTTCGATGCCGCGGCGCGTACGCTCGCCATCGACTTCGTACTGCACGGCGATGGTCCGGCAGCGACCTGGGCTGCCACGGCGGCACCCGGCCAGTTGATCGGCCTGGGTGGCCCACGCGGGTCGATGCTGGTGGCCGATGACTTCGACCACTACGTGATGGTGGGCGATGAAACCGCCCTGCCCGCGATCGGCCGCTGGCTCGAGGAACTTCCCGCCCGCGCCCATGTCACGGTGCTGGTGGAGGTCGCCGACGAACGCGACCGCCAGGCCTTCCACTCGCGCGCCAACGTTCAGGTGACGTGGATGCATCGTGATGGCACCCCGCCCGGCGGTGGCACCCTGCTGCTCGATGCGCTGGCGGCGCTGCCCCTGCCCGAAGGCGACGTATTCTGGTGGATCGCCACCGAATCACGGCGTGCCCGGTTGATCCGGCAGTCCCTGGTAGCTCGCGATGGTGTGAACGCCGAGTGGGTGAAGGCCACCGGTTACTGGCAGCTGGATCCGGCGGACGACTGAACCATCATTAAGGTTCACGGGCGGCAAACGACATAAATTTGCCGTCCGCTCCGTTATGCCTAAGGTCATTGGACGGGCAACGCGGGGGAGATGCACGATGAAACGCGGCAGGAAAATACTGGCATGGGTGCTTGGCATCGTGCTGTTGCTTATCGTGATCCTGGTGATCGTGATCGCCACCTTCGACTGGAACCGGGCCAAACCGTACGTCAACGAGAAGGTCTCCGAGGCCATTGGCCGGCCCTTCGCCATCAACGGTGACCTGAGCGTGCACTGGGCGCGCGAACCATCGGAAACCGGCATCGGCTCGATCGTGCCGTGGCCCGAATTCACCGCGCGGGATATCACCGTCGCCAATCCCGACTGGGCCAAGACACCGACATTCGCCAAGCTCGATGCCGTCCAGTTCCGCCTGAGGTCGCTGGGCCTGCTTCACCACCGTATCGTGATCCCCCACGTGCAGCTGACCGCGCCCACCATCGACCTTGAGCGCGTGAAGGACGGCCGCGACAACTGGACCTTCAAGATGCCCGAGACCACCGGGCCCTCCGAATGGGCCATGGAGCTCAACGAGATCGGCTTCGACAAGGGCCACATCGAGTTGGTGGATGCCGCCAATGCGCTATCGATGAAGATCGACGTGGCGCAACTGGAGAAAGCCATACCGTTCTCGGACATCATGGCCCAGCAGGAACAGGCCTCCCGCGGCCAAGCCGGTGCCACGGTGGGTACCTCGAAGGACCTGCGCAAGAACAAGGCGGGCAAGAACGATCGCGCCGATGAAACCAAGCAGCGCCAGACCTATGCCTTCGGCTGGAAGATGTCGGGCAGTTTCCGCGGCGCGTCGATCCAGGGCAGCGGCAAGACAGGTAGCGTGCTAGCCCTGCGCGATGCCACCAAACCCTTCCCGGTGCAGGCCGATACGCGCATCGGCGACACGCACATCGCCATCGTCGGCACCCTTACCGACCCGGTGAATATGGGTGCGCTGGACGTACGCCTGTGGTTCTCCGGCAACAGCATGTCCAATCTCTACGCCATCACCGGCATCACCCTGCCCGACACACCGCCCTTCGCCACCGAAGGCCACCTGATCGCCAACCTTTCGAAAGGCAACAGCGTATTCCGCTATCAAGACTTCACCGGACGCGTGGGGGGTAGCGACCTCAACGGATCACTCACTTTCAACGGCGGAGGCCCACGTCCGAAGCTCTCGGGCAATGTCACCTCGCATCTGTTGCTGTTCTCGGATCTGGCGCCCTTGATCGGCGCGGATTCCAACAAGGAAAAAGCCCAGCGCGGCGACGCCACCCAGCAGCCTGCCGACAAGGCGCTGCCGGTGGAACCGTTCCGCACCGATCGCTGGAAGGCGATGGATGCCGATGTCACTTTCTCGGGCGAAAAGATCATCCAGGACGCCAAGCTGCCCATTACCTCGCTGCAGACCCACATGGTGATGGACAACGGTGTGCTTAGCCTGCAACCGCTGAAGTTCGGCATGGCCGGCGGCACGGTGGACAGCACGATCGGCCTGAACGGCCAGGCCGTGCCGATGAAGGGCACCATCAAGATGTCCGCCCGGCATATGAAGCTCAAGGAACTCTTTCCTGGCTTCGCACCCATGCAGACGAGCCTGGGCGAACTCAACGGCGATGTCGCACTCTCTGCCACGGGAAATTCCGTGGCCGCCCTGCTGGGCTCGTCCAACGGCGAGATCAAGATGCTGATCAACGATGGCGCCATCTCCAAATCGCTGCTGGAGATCGCGGGCCTCAACGTCGGCAACTACCTCGGCGCCAAGCTCTTCGGCGACAAGACGGTGAAGATCAACTGCGCAGCCACCGACATGACCGCCACCAA
>NZ_DATHFX010000178.1:0-4949 GCF_035317885.1 Pinirhizobacter sp. | reverse complement strand
GAGGGCGAGAAAGGCCAGCAGATCGACAACGTCCATCGCTATGGCAGCGCCCGCAACGCACTGGCCCCGGAAAGCCTGCGCACCCTTCAGGCCACGGCGCGTGATCGTCGTAACGTATTCGAGCAGTTGATCGACGCGGTGAAATACAACTCGCTCGGCCAGATCAGCCACGCGCTGTACGATGTGGGTGGCGAATACCGGCGGAACATGTAGGGAACCTCCGACCTGCATCAAGGGTCGAAGGCAATGGTGAAGCAATAAAGGCAGCGTGATGGCACAACGGACCCCAGTCTTTTCGTGGCTCCTGGCCGTCATCGTCCTGGTGGCGGTGGGAGCCGGTGGCTACTGGTTCTGGCGCAAGGCGATGGCACCGGAGCCCGCACCGGTGGCGGCGCTGCCAGCGCCCGCGCCGGCATCCTCTGCGCCGCCGGGTCCTGTCGTTCAACACCCGATCGGCGCGGCGGGCCCTGCGTCACCGTCGTCGGCCCCGCTTCCCCTGCTGAGCGACAGCGATACCCTTACCGCCGAAGGCCTGTCCGACCTTGCCGGCATCGGCAACCTCGATGGCCTGCTCCTGCGCCAGCAGGTGATCGGCCGTATCGTCGCCACGGTGGACGCGCTGCCGCGCCACGCCCTGGCCACCCGGTTGTTGCCGGTGAAGACGGCCGGCGGGAAATTCCTGGTTTCCAGCGAAGGCAACATCGATCCGAAGAACCAGGCGCGTTACGCGCGTTACATGGCCGTGGTCGAGCACGTGAACCCGCGTGCGGTCGCGGCCTGGTACGTCCGCTTCTATCCGCTGTTCCAGCAGGCGTACAAGGAACTGGGTTACCCCACCGGCTATTTCAACGACCGCCTGGTGATCGCGATCGATGACATGCTCGCCGCGCCCGAGCCGAAGGGCACGATAGCGGTAGTGGAGGACCGCGGGCATTACGTATTCGCCGACCCCCAGCTTCAGTCCGCCTCGGTCGGCCAGAAGATCCTGATCCGGCAGGGCCCCGATGGGGAAGCGAAGATCAAGGCAAAGCTCCGCGAGCTTCGCGAGGCGATCACGGCTGCCCAGCCTCACTGATCTATCCTCCAGGCAGCACGCGGGAGTCGTCGGGCTTCAGCATAACGACTTCCGTTATATAACGCGATGCGTTATAGTTCACGCCATGATTCGCAGTTTTGCCGACAAGGAAGCGGCAAGCATCTGGGAAGGCCGGGCGTCACGACGCCTTCCTTCCGGGATCCAGGCGATTGCCCGGCGAAAGCTGCGAATGTTGCATAACGCGGCGAACCTTGACGACCTGCGCATTCCGCCGGCCAACCGGCTTGAGCGCCTTATCGGCGACCTGGAAGGCTCTACAGCATACGTATCAACATCCAGTGGCGCATTTGTTTTCGTTGGAGCGATGGCGATGCCTACGACGTGGTCATCGTCGACTATCACTGAGGCCCAGCTATGGCACGTCTTCCCAATATTCATCCCGGCGAGGTTCTGCTCCATGAGTTCCTCGAACCGCTTGCGATCAGCCAGAACGCGTTAGCGCGGGCGATGGACGTTCCACCGCGGCGAATAAACGAAATCGTGCTTGGCAAGCGCGGCATCACCGCGGACACGGCCGTTCGACTGGCGCGTGCCCTGGGAAACAGTGAGCAGTTCTGGATTGGCCTGCAGTCTGACTTCGACCTGGAGGAGGCCCACCGTTCGATCGGGAGGGCCATCCATCGCATCGCACGCCTTACGCTCGATGCCTGTGAAACCGCGACGCCTTTGAGAAGCGGGCGTCACGCCCGGTCGATGCGCCCGGCGTAGCAACCCGGTCCCGCATAGTGGGCGTGGATATACGCCACGCGATCGTCGGCCAGCCACTCGTGCACGGTCGGTTCCATGGCATCGCCGAATACCACGGTGGCCTCTTGCAACATGTCCTGTGCATCGAAGGCACGGAGCGACATCATCCGGGTGCGGAACAGCTGGGGGATCTCGTCGCAAAACGTCGCCGCGGTGGTGGCGCCCTCCAGCACGAATACGGCATGGCGCGAACGGTAGGGTGTATCGGCCGGCTGGTGCTCGTAGTTCACCAGCAGCAACGATTCGCCAGCGCGCGCATCGCGCAGTTCCACGCGATCGGGATAGCCGCCTTCTGGTCCGGCGACATAGCGTATCGCGCGGTGTGCACGCAGTGCTTCGTCGGAAAGGTGGTAGAGGTGGATGAAGGGTGTGGGGTCAAGACCCGAAATGCGATAGGACATGTGCGATACCCGGCGGTCATGGTGCCTGAAGCATCGCGCCAGTCAACGACCAGGCCTATCGGCAGCTTGCGGTTGAATCGGCCCGGCATCGATGCCCTGGTTTTTACTTCAGCTGCCGAACAGATGCCCGACGGCGGCGGAGATGGCCATCGCCAGGGCGCCCCAGCAGAAGACACGCCAGGCACCACGCCACACAGGCGCGTGTCCAGCCTGCGCCGCCGCGGCGCCGAGAATGAGCAGACTCACCAGCGCCGTGCCGACGATTGCGCCGATCACGATCGCCGCGGGAGCCGTCGCTACGGTAACCAGCGGCACCGACGCACCCAGTGAAAATGCCAGTGCCGACGCCATGGACGCCTGCATGGGACGCGCGCGCAGCGCCTCGGTGATGCCCAGCTCGTCGCGCGCGTGGGCACCAAGGGCATCGTGGGACATCAGCTGCACGGCCACCTCCTGGGCCAGGGCAGCATCCAGGCCGCGCGCCTGGTAGATGTGCGTCAGCTCCGCCAGTTCGTGGTCGGGATCGGTGGCCAATTCGTGGCGTTCAAGGGCAAGGTCTGCGTGTTCGGCGTCCGCCTGCGAACGAACCGAGACGTATTCACCCGCGGCCATCGACATCGCGCCGGCGATGAGTCCCGCAGCGCACGTGGCCAGCAATGGGCCCTGAGCCTGGCCCGAGGCCGCTACGCCCACGGCGAGGCTTGCCACTGAGATTACGCCATCGTTGGCGCCCAGAACGGCGGCGCGTAGCCAGGCAACGCGCCCGGTGGCATGGGTTTCAGGGTGGTGTCTTGACATCGTGACTTCCGGCCGGTCGACGCGGCCAGCATAGCGGCGGTAGCATCGCGGCGGAATGAACGACCCCCAGCCACGCAATCGCGACAGCACTCGCCCCACGCGCTCGGACGCGATATTTCGTGACGCGGCGGTTTGCGTGCTGGTCCTGATGGTGGTGGTGGCGCCGCTGGTATGGCCGCGACTGGATCCATGGCAACGACCTGGCACCGGATGGCATCGCAAGGCACCCAATGGCTTCGCCTTGCGTCTGCTCGATTCAGGCCATTACGTGGCACAGGGTGATTGCGCCACCTGCGAAGGCAATGCATCGCAAGGTCAATGGGTGCGCCACGGGACAACCGTCTCGCTGCGCAACGACGCGCCACCGCATGCCCGCGCGGATTTCCTGGAGTTCGATTTCCGCGGCTGTCCGTTGCTCGTGGAAGAGCGCTACGCAGTGGCCGCCGATGCCCAGTTGCTGGCCATGGCTTTTGCCCGTGACGACACCGCCTGCCACGGGCTCGGCCAGGCGGGCTAAAATACCCGCTTTGCCGTCAAGCCAGCCGCCCAGCCATGACCTCGATCAAGCAGGAAGACCTCATCCAGAGCGTTGCCGACGCCCTGCAGTACATTTCCTATTACCACCCGGTGGATTACATCAAGAACCTCGCCGCCGCCTACGAGCGCGAGGAATCGCCCGCGGCCAAAGATGCCATTGCCCAGATCCTGATCAATTCGCGCATGTGCGCCGAAGGCCATCGGCCGATCTGCCAGGACACCGGCATCGTCACGGTGTTCCTGAAGATCGGCATGGATGTGCGCTGGGAAGACGCCACCATGGGCGTGGAAGACATGTGCAATGAGGGCGTGCGCCGCGCCTATAACGATCCGGACAACAAGCTTCGCGCCTCGGTGCTGGCCGATCCCGCCGGCAAGCGCAGCAATACCCGCGACAACACGCCGGCGGTGGTGAACGTGTCCGTGGTGCCGGGTAACAAGCTGGACGTGATCGTCGCCGCCAAGGGCGGTGGTTCGGAGGCAAAATCCAAGTTCGTGATGTTGAACCCGTCCGATTCGATCGTCGACTGGGTGATGAAGACGGTACCCACCATGGGCGCAGGCTGGTGCCCGCCGGGCATGCTCGGCATCGGCATCGGCGGCACCGCCGAGAAGGCCATGCTGTTGGCCAAGGAAGCGCTGATGGAGCCGATCGACATCACCGACCTGATGGCCCGCGGTGCTTCGAACCGCGCCGAGGAATTGCGCCTGGAGCTTTACGAGAAGGTCAATGCGCTGGGCATTGGCGCGCAGGGCCTGGGCGGCCTCACCACCGTGCTCGACATCAAGGTCAAGGACTATCCCACCCACGCCGCCAACCTGCCTGTGGCGATGATCCCCAACTGCGCGGCTACCCGCCACGCGCATTTCGTGCTGGACGGCTCAGGCCCCGTCGCTTTGGATCCGCCGTCGCTTGAAGACTGGCCCAAGCTTACCTACGACGCCTCCAAGGGGCGCCGGGTGAACCTCGACACCGTTACCCGCGAAGAAGTCGCCGCGTGGAAGCCGGGCGAGGTGCTGCTGCTCAACGGCAAGCTCCTGACCGGCCGTGACGCCGCGCACAAGCGCATGGTGGACATGCTCAACCGTGGCGAGAAACTGCCGGTGGATTTCACCAACCGTTTCATCTACTACGTGGGGCCGGTCGACCCCGTGCGTGATGAAGTGGTCGGCCCCGCTGGCCCCACGACTGCCACGCGCATGGACAAATTCACCCGTCAGATGCTCGAGTCCACGGGCCTGCTCGGCATGGTCGGCAAGGCCGAGCGCGGCCCCGCGGGCATCGAGGCCATCCGCGACAACAAGGCGGTGTACCTGATGGCCGTCGGGGGCGCAGCCTACCTGGTGTCCAAGGCGATCAGGGCCTCGCG
>NZ_DATHFX010000177.1:0-10171 GCF_035317885.1 Pinirhizobacter sp. | reverse complement strand
ACACGGGCCGAAGGCACGGTGCGGGCCTTGCGCGGCCTCGACTGCCATATCGAGGAAGCCGCCGACGCCGTCATCCAGCTCGATGGCATGCGCGCGGAGAGATACGAGCCGCTGCGCGCGTCGCTCGCGGTCGGCTAGGCGTTCACGCCTGCCAGCGCGGTCCGCAGGCGCTCGCCGAACCCGGCCTTGTTCTGCACGAACCAGGCCCGCGCGGCGCCACCAAGCCGCGCGATGTCGTCCTCGTCCATCGCCATTGCATGCGCCACGCAGGTGGCCAATGCGGGCTTGTCGAAGTCGTACAGTGTGGCGAGGGAATGCGTGTCGCCGGCGGTGGCGGCGGCCAGAAGGCCGCGTTCGGATGTAACCAGTTCGTTCATCGGCGGCGCGTCCACGGTAATCACCACGGCGCTCACGCTCATCGCCTCGGTGATGTAGTGGCCATAGCCTTCGGTGCGCGAAGTACACAGGTGGAACAGGTGCGCATTCTGCAGATGCTGCAGCTCCGACTCTTCGCGGTAGCCGGCCAGCACGCGGATATTGGGCGCGTGCGGATCCTTCGGTCCCGGCTTGTTGCGCACCACGGTAAGCGTGGGCCAGTCCGGGTTGGCGGCCCATTCGTGCATCAGCCTCAGCGTGCCCTTCAGCGGACTGGCCCCGGCCAGGTGGAAGAATGCCCGTTCGCGCGGCACGGAAGGATCCATGCGATCGCGGCTATCGAAGCCAATGAAGCGCGTCGGACGGCCGAAGGGTGCGAACAGGTCGCCGGCATGGCGCGTCTTGGTCCATACCTGGTCCACCCACGGCAGGTGGCGCACGTCCTTGCTGTCGAACCATTCCGGATGCGGCAGCACGATGTTCTTCCGGGCCATGCCCAGTTGCGCCGGCCATACGTGCTCGAACATCAGGTTCATATCGACCTGATCGCCACGCGGGCGCCGGTGCCATCGGGCCAGCAGGCGCGATCGCAGGCGCTTGCCGCCCAGGCGCCAGCGTTCGTGTTCGGCGGCCTCATCCAGTGAAAGCACGGTGACATCGCAACCGAGTTCGTCCAGCGCGTGGCGCAAGGTGGCAATCTCGCCGGAAAGGCCAAAACCGTTGTCGCGGGCGACAATGCGCACGGTGGTCATGGTTGCTGGGCCATCAGGTTGTCCAGGGCGTGCCGGAAGCGGTCGAGGAAACCGCGTCGGTTGTCGTCGTACCATGCGCGCCCCGCCGTGCCAAGGCGCGTGGCTTGCGCGTCATCCATGGCGATGCAGCGCTCGATCGCCGCTTCCATCGCGGCGTCGTCGAAATCGAACAGCGTGGCGAGGTCCTGCATGCCCACCGCATGGGCCGCCACCAACACGCCGCGCCCGGTGGTGACCAGCTCGTTCATCGGTTCGGCATCCGTGGTGATCACCACGTTGCCGGTGCTTACCGATTCAGCCAGGTAATGGCCGTAGCCCTCGGTTTGCGAGGGGCAAAGGTGGAACAGGATGTCGTTCTGGAGTGTCAGCAGTTCATCCTGCGAGACGTAGTGGGTGAGCCAGGTGACGTTTGCCGGCACCGCTGGCGGGTGTTCGAGTTTGCGGCGCCACACCAGGGTGAGCCTGGGCCATTCCGGATGCCGGTTCCACAGCATGAGCAGGCGGTCGCTGCCCTTGTTGCCGCTGACACCCGGCCCATGCAGGAATTCCCGGCGACGGTGCTGTTCGCCCACGCGGCGATGGTCGGCGCCCAAGAAACCCACCCATTCGGTGTCGCAGCCCAGCTCGCGGAACAGGCGTTCAGCGTGGCGTGTCTTGGCCAGCACGCGGTCGATGCCGGGCAAGGCGCGGCGTGAGGCCTGGTTGAACCATTCCGGGTGGGGTAGCAACACATTGCGGCGCGCCTGCCCGAGGTACTCAGGCCGCACCTGCTCGATCATCAGGTTCAGGTCGAAGCGGGCGTTGCCCTTCCCACGCAGCCATCCGCCGGTAAGCCGCCACAGGCGAACGCCCAAGCGGTACAGGCGATGCGACAGTCGGCCATGGTTACCCAGCCTGAGCACCACCACGCGGTAGCCGAAATCCGCAAGGATGCCTTCGAGCAGGCGCAGGTCGCGCGAAAGACCGGCGCCGTTGTCGCGCGCGATCAACTGCACCCGGCGTTTAATCGAGCCCATGCAGGGCCTCGAGCAGCCGGGTGGCGAAATCGCGGCGGTTGTCTTCGAACCAGGTCCGGGCGGTCCGGCCCAACCGCGCCACTTCCGCCGGTTCCATCGCCAGGCAGTGTTCGATGGCCTGGCGCATGGCCTCGGGCTCGAAGTCGTAGAGCGTGGCCAGGGCTTGCTTGCCTGAGGGGTGGGCCTTGACCAGTACGCCGCGTTCGGGTGTCACCAGTTCGTTCATCGGCTCGGCGTCCGTGGTGATGGTGACGGCGCCGGCACCCAGCGCTTCGGCAAGGTAATGGCCATAGCCCTCGGTGCGCGACGGGCACAGATGGAAGCGCAAGGTGTTCTGCAGGTGTAGCAGTTCGTCGTCAGGCACGTATTCCCGGCGCCAGATGACATTGGCCGGAAGCGGGTCGATGTCCACGCGCTTGCGCCGCCAGACCAGGGTGAGCATCGGCCAGTGCGGGTTCGCCGCCCAAAGCTCAAGCAGCGCGTGGCTCCCCTTGTTGCCGCTGCGGCCTGGCGCATGCAGGAATCCGGCGCGGGACGCCACCA
The DNA here is from genome assembly GCF_035317885.1 of Pinirhizobacter sp. Taxonomy (GTDB): domain Bacteria; phylum Pseudomonadota; class Gammaproteobacteria; order Xanthomonadales; family Rhodanobacteraceae; genus Pinirhizobacter. The sequence continues at coordinate 7,485 of NZ_DATHFX010000177.1, read as the reverse complement.
GGCCCGGGCGGTAACGATCCGGTGCCACGAAGCCCACATAGCGGGCGCGGCAGCCCAGTTCGCCAAAGATCCGTTCGGCGTGGCGGGTCTTGGCCAGCACCAGGGAAAACGCCGGCAGGAACGGTTTCCAGATGTCGTTGAACCACTCGGGGTTGGGTACCAGCACCTCATGGCGCGCACTGCCGAAGAATTCCGGGCGTACCCGTTCGAGCATCAGGTTGATGTCGAAGCGTGGGCGCAGCTTCAGTCGCCGCCTGATCTTCGCCTTCACCATACGCAGTGCCGTGCCGATGCGGCCACGGTGGCCGAGCGCCCGTACCGTAACCTCGCAGCCGGAGGCTTCGAGCACGTCGGCAAGCACGGCAAGGTCGCGCGTCAGTCCGGCGCCGTTGTCGCGCGCGATCAGCTGGATCTTCAAGCGGTTTGGAGTCGACTGGACCATCGGGCGCCTGGCCCGTCAGTCGGGCACCTTGGTAAGCGCTGCATAGTACATGCCGTCGAGGTCGCCATCGCCGGGAAGAATTTGCCACCCCGCCATGGCTGGCCGGCCATCGGCGAGCGTCAAGGGCACGATGCGTGCGTCGGGCGTGTCGCGCAGGAAATCGCCGATTACCGATTCGTTCTCGGCACGCAGCAGCGAACACGTGGCATAGACCAGGCGGCCGCCAGGGGACAGCAGCGGCCACGACGCTGCCAGGATGCGCCGCTGCTGCAAACCCAGCGTGGCAATGTCCGAAGGGCGGCGGTGCAGCCGCACGTCGGGCCGGCGCCGGATGACGCCACTGGCCGAGCACGGCGCATCGATCAGGATGCGGTCGAACGGTTTGCCGTCCCACCATGACGAGGGCTCGCCGGCGTCGCCGGCAAGCACCTGCGCGACCAGGCCCAGTCGTGCCAGGTTCTGTTCGATCCGCGGCACGCGGTGCACGTCGTGCTCGACGGCTACCAGTGTCACGTCGGCGCGCTCGAGTACGTGGCAGGCCTTGCCACCGGGGGCCGCGCAGGCGTCGAGTACGCGCTGGCCGTCGGCGAGGTCCAGCACATCGGCGGCGATCTGCGCCGCGCCATCCTGCACCGCGAACAGGCCCTCGTCGAAACCGGGCAGGCGGGTGACGTCGGTGCTGTGCGGCAGCACGATGGCGTCGGCAAGCCAGGGGTGGGCATGGGCCTCGTGGGCATCGCCAACCAGCGCCTGGATCACCGCCTCGCGCCGGGCCCGCCGGCGGTTCACCCGGAGCATCAGTGGGGGTTCGAGATTGGCGATGTCCAGCACCGCTGCGGCAGCGTCCGGCCAGTCGTCCTGGATGGCCTGGACCAGCCAGGCCGGATGCGAACTGCGCGTGGCCGGGTCTGCATCCAGGCGCGCCAGCAAGGCCTCGCGTTCGCGCTGCCAACGCCGTAGCACGGCATTGACGAGGTTGGCGTGGCGTGGGCGATGCAGCGCGCGAGTGGCTTCCACCGTGGCCGCCACCGCGGCATACGGCGCCATCTCGAGCACTTCAAGCTGGACCAGGCCAATCACCATCAGGGCGTGGACCGCCGGTTCGCTTTGCCGCAACGGACGTTCGAGCAGGATGTCGAGGGCGGCATCGAAGCGGATCCACCAACGCGCGCCTTCGTTGAGCAGGGCGGTTAGCAGGGCGCGGTCGCGGCTGTCGGGCAGGGCCCGGGCGTGGCGATCGAGCGCGTCACGCAACGACTTGCCATGCAGGGCGACCTCGGCAAGGGCCAGCGCCGCCAGGGCGCGGGTGTCGGTTGGCGTGGGCGGCTTGCGCGCCATGACTCTATGGTGTCCGCAGGTCGGTGCGTGCATTGAGATAGTCGGTTGCCGCGATGCGGCGGCCGCCGGCGCGTTGCACGGACGTGATGCGCAACACGCCCTGGGCGCTGGCAAGGTCGATGCCCTGGCGCGAGGCGGCTATGACGGAGCCTGGCGAGGTCTGGGGGTCAGAGTATTGACTCTGACCCCGCTTGGCATCGTCCCGGTCGAGCGCATGCGCGTCCCAGACGCGCACCCGTTCGCCCGCAATATCCGCTTCGGCCACGGGCCATGGATTGAAGGCACGTACCTTGCGTTCCAGGTCAATCGCTGGAAGCTTGAAGTCGAGCAGCGCTTCAGCCTTGTCCAGCTTATGGGCGTAGGTGACGCCCTCGGCGGGCTGGGGGGTGGGCGTGAGTGCTTCACCCGCCATCACACGCGCCAATCCCTCGGCAAGCGCCTCGGCGCCCAGCCCAGCCAGGCGGTCGTGCACGCTGCCACCGGTGTCGTCGCGGGTGATCGGCGTGGTACGGCGGATCAGGGTGGGGCCGGTATCCAGGCCCGCTTCCATCTGCATGAGGTCGACGCCGGTTTCCGCATCGCCGGCCAGCACCGCACGCTGGATTGGAGCCGCGCCGCGCCAGCGTGGCAGCAGCGAACCGTGCACGTTCCAGCAACCCAGGCGCGGGACCGCCAGTACCTTGCGTGGCAGGATCAGCCCATAGGCCACCACCACCATGAGGTCGGGCCGGTAGGCGGCCAGATGTGCGCGCACGAGATCGTCTTTCAACGATTCCGGCTGCTCCACCGTGATGCCGGCATCGAGCGCGGCCAGCTTCACCGGGCTGGGGCTGAGTTTGCGCCCGCGTCCGGCCGGGCGGTCTGGCTGCGTGTAGACGGCCACGATCTGCGCGCCGCTGGCAAGGCATGCGGCAAGGCAGGGTACGGCGAAATCCGGGGTGCCGGCGAAAACGATCCGAAGCGGCTGGGCAGGCACCGTCAGCTCGCCTGGCGGCGCTGTTTCTCCATGCGCTTGAGCAGCAAGCTGCGCTTGAGCGGCGAGAGATAATCGACGAAGACCTTGCCGGCCAGGTGGTCCATCTCGTGCTGGATGCACACCGCCAGCGGGCCTTCGGCTTCGACGATGAACTCGGCGCCGGTGACATCCTGCGCGCGCACCTTCACCTTCAGTGCGCGGGTGACGTCGGCATAGATACCCGGGAATGACAGGCAGCCTTCCTGGTACACCTGGACGCCGTCTTTCTCGAGGATCTCGGGGTTGATCAGGCAAAGGCGCTCGTTGCGCTCGGCGCTCATGTCGGCCACCAGCACGCACTTGTGCACGTTCACCTGGGTCGCGGCCAGGCCTACGCCATCGGATTCATACATCGTCTGGTACATGTCCTGGACGAAGGTGGCCAGTTCCCCGTCGAACACGGTGACAGGTTCGGCAACGGTGCGCAGGCGCGGGTCGGGGTATTCGATGATGGTCAGGACGGACACGAAGAGCACCTGGGCACGTAGCAGCTACAGAAAAGGGGTGGTGGAGCCGAAAAAATGCGGGCAGGTCGGCGAAATCCAAGCCATGCCTGCGGGTAAAGTCGGGTCCATTGTAACGTTGTCGCCGCAAGATCTTCATCTTGCAGCGTTTAACCAATAAGCTACACTCGCGCTGGAACCGGGGAAGGGGGAAAACCCGTCATGATCAAGAAGCTCACCGTGCTGCTGGGCAGCATGTTTTTTACCGTGGCCGCTTATGCGGCGGCTGCGCAGCTACGCGACGGGCATCCTGACACCTACACGGTGCGCCGGGGCGATACGTTGTGGGCCATCTCGGCGAAGTTCCTGCAGAAGCCCTGGCTCTGGCCGGAAATCTGGCAGGCCAACCCGCAGGTCCGAAACCCACACCTGATCTACCCGGGCGACGTCCTGAACCTGTCGATGCAAGGCGGCAGGGCGCACCTTGGCCTGCAGCCCCGCGTCCGCGAGGACGACGAGGCGATCACGGCCATCCCGCTGAAAGACTTGAAGATTTTCCTCAAGGACATGCGGGTGATGGATTCGGACGCGGTCAAGGACGCACCCTACGTGATGGCCTCGGAAGAGGGCCGCCTGCGTGCCACGCCGGGGCAGAAGATCTACGTCCGCGGCGACCTGGTCGGCAGTCCCGGCCAGCGTTTCGCGGTGGTCCGTCCCACGCACATCTTCCGGGGCTTCGACGACGAGGGCGACGGCTCGATCGGCCCGATCGTCGGGGACGAGCTCGACGCCAGCGTGCAGATGCAAAGCTCTCCCTGGGCCGAGGACACCCGCCACGACGGACACACCGGCCGCGGCGATGAACTGGGTACCGAGGTCACCGTCATCGGCACCGCCGAACTCCTGAAGGAAGGTGATCCGGCCTCGTTGCTGCTGGTCGACTCCACCCGGGAAGTCCGCCCGGGCGACCGCCTGCTGCCGGTCGACGACCATCCCTACGATCCTTACTACTATCCGCATGCGCCCAAGGCCATGCCGGCCAACGGCAAGGTCATCGCCTTCACCAGTGATGCCATGGCCGCTGTCGGCAGCAAGCAGGTGGTGGTGCTGTCGGTCGGCGCCCGCGATGGCGTCGATAACGGCACGACGTTCACCATCATGAGCAAGGGCGACAAGGTCCCCGACGACGTCGGGCATGACAGCTTCATCCGTGGCAGCGGCCGCGATGTGCAGCTTCCCGATGAATACGGCGGCCATGTGATGGTGTTCCGCACCTTCGACAAGGTCAGCTACGGATTGATCATGGACGGGCTGCGGCCGATCCATAAGGGCGACAACCTGGTGGCCCCGCAGTAACGCCAACCGCCACGGCTGACACGACGGCGCGGCCCTGGCCGCGCCGTTTTTTTTCTAGACTCGAGCCGATGGCCGACCTCGACAATGATCGCGCCTGGCTGCTGCTGTTGCGCACGCCAGGCCTCTCCGCCTCCCGCCTTCGCCAGCTGCTGGTGGATGCCGGCCGCAGCGCCTCCTCGGCGCTGGATCGCCTGGCACGGCGCCCGGAAACCTACCGCCTGGCCAGCGCGGGTGTGGCATGGCTTGCCGCTCCGGATGAGGCAAGGATCGAAGCCGATCTTGCCTGGATGGCCGAACCCGGACACCGGCTGCTCCGTTGCACCGACGAAGACTTTCCGCCCCAACTGGAGGGCATCACGCCGGCCCCGGTGGTCTTGTGGGTGGCCGGGGATGCTTCATTGCTGCTCCGGCCCCAGGTGGCGGTGATCGGCTCGCGCAGCGCCGGGCCCGTGGGCCTTGCCAATGCCCGTGCCTTCGCCCGCGACCTCACCGCCGCGGGCCTGGTGGTCACCAGTGGCCTGGCCGACGGGGTGGACGGCGCGGCCCACACAGCGGCCCTGGAAGCCGGCGGGCCGACCATCGCCGTGGTGGGCACCGGCCCTGACCGTGTCTATCCACGCAAGCACCTGGCGTTGGCACGGGTGATCGTGGACCAGGGCGCCATGGCCACCGAGTTTCCGCCCGGCACGTCAGCACGGCCCGACCACTTCCCCCGGCGCAACCGGATCATCGCCGGGCTGTCGCTGGGCACTTTAGTGATCGAGGCCGGGGAAAAATCAGGTTCCCTCATTACCGCCCGCTTCGCCGCCGAGCAGGGCCGCGAGGTATTCGCCGTGCCCGGATCCATCCACAATCCGCTGGCCGAAGGCTGCCACCAGTTGATCGCCGATGGCGCCCGGCTGGTGCGGCGGGCCGACGACGTGGTGCGGGTGCTGGCTCCCGCCGCCCTCGAGTTGGGCCGGGAACTGGCCGCCCGCCTGGGTAGCGACCAGGCCCCCAAGCCCCGTGGCACGGCTGCACCGGCCTGGCGTGACGACCCCGACTACCTGCGCCTGCTGGCCGCGATGGGCGACGATCCGGTGTCCCTGGACGACCTGGTCACGAGAACGTCACTGCCAGTGACATCTCTTGCCTCGATGCTGCTGATGCTTGAGCTGGAGGACATCGTCGCCACGCTGCCCGGGAATCGTTACCAGCGCCTGCCGTCGCGATAAGGCTTGACACGTTCGGTAACAGTGTGCTTCCAACTAGATATATGTGCATGGGCATGCGCCCACGCGAATACGCTTCATCAGGATCGCAAGTCAATGGCCAAGAACCTCCTCATCGTCGAATCGCCCGCCAAGGCCAAGACGATCAACAAGTACCTCGGCAAGGACTTCCACGTCCTGGCCTCGTACGGCCATGTGCGCGACCTGCGGCCGAAGGAGGGGGCGGTCGATCCGTCCCGCGGCTTCGCCATGGCCTACGAGGTGATCGAGCGCAACGAGAAACACGTCGAGGCCATCGCCAAGGCGGCCAAGGTGGCCGACTCCATCTATCTCGCGACCGACTTGGATCGCGAAGGCGAGGCGATCTCCTGGCATATCAGCGAGATCCTGCGTGAGCGCGGCATATCGGAAGGCAAGGAAATGCACCGGGTGGTCTTCAGCGAGATCACCCCCCGTGCGATCAAGGAGGCCGTGGCATCCCCACGGCGCCTGTCGCACGACCTGGTCGATGCGCAGCAGGCGCGCCGCGCACTGGACTACCTCGTCGGCTTCAACCTGTCGCCAGTGCTCTGGCGCAAGGTGCAGCGCGGCCTTTCTGCCGGGCGCGTGCAGTCGCCGGCTTTGCGCATGATCGTGGAGCGCGAGGAAGAGATCGAAGCCTTCAAGGCACGCGAGTACTGGTCGGTCACCGCCGACCTCGCCCACGCCGAGGGTGGCTTCACCGCCCGCCTTACCCAGCTTCGCGGCAAGAAATTCGAGCAGTTCGACCTCACCAACGAGGCCGATGCCACCGCCGCGCGTGAACACCTGCTGGAGGCGGCCAAGGGCCGGCTCACCGTCAGCGAAGTGACCTCCCGCGAGCGCAAGCGGCGCCCCGCGCCGCCATTCACCACCTCCACCCTGCAGCAGGAAGCCGCGCGCAAGCTCGGGTTCTCCACCAGCCGCACCATGCGCGTGGCCCAGGGCCTGTACGAAGGCGTGCCGCTGGGTGCCGAGGGCTCTGTCGGCCTGATCACCTACATGCGTACCGACGCCACGGCACTCTCCGTTGACGCGGTCACCGAGCTTCGCGAGTTGATCCAGCGCGACTATGGCGCCAAGGCGTTGCCGGACCAGCCGCAGGTGTATCGCAGCAAGTCGAAGAACGCGCAGGAGGCGCACGAAGCGGTGCGTCCCACCTCCGCCATGCACACGCCGCGTAGCGTCGCCAGTTACCTCAGTGACGATCAGCGCAAGCTTTACGAGCTGATCTGGAAGCGCACCGTGGCCTGCCAGATGATCCACGCCACGATGAACACCGTGTCGGTGGAGTTCGCGCTGCGCGATTCCAGCTTCCGCGCCACCGGCACCACCATCGTCGACCCGGGCTTCCTGGCCGTGTACGAGGAAGGCCGCGACGCCAAGAACGAAGACGACGAAGAACAGCGTCGCCTTCCGCGTCTGGAAAAGGGCGACGTGGTGTCCCTCACCGACATCCTGGCCGACCAGCATTTCACCGAGCCCCCGCCGCGCTTCTCCGAGGCCAGCCTGGTCAAGACCCTTGAGGAATACGGCATCGGCCGTCCGTCCACCTACGCCAGCATCATCCAGACCCTGCTGGGCCGCGAGTACGTGCTGCTCGATAGCCGTCGCTTCAAGCCGACCGACGTCGGCCGCGCGGTGGCCAAGTTCCTGTCCGGG
>NZ_DATHFX010000176.1:0-3667 GCF_035317885.1 Pinirhizobacter sp. | reverse complement strand
TCGGCAAGTGTCATCTGGATGGGCTAAACTGACCCTTCCGCCCCTTGATGGGGCTCGGCAACAAGCGTGATGAACGAGGACCCTGGCAGTACCGGCGGCCCGGCCCACCGAACATGGTGGGATCGACTGGGCCACATGTTTTCCGGAGAACCGCGCAACCGCGACGAACTGATCGAGGAGCTGCGCACGGCACGGGCCAACGGCCTGCTCTCCAACGACACCCTGACCATGGTCGAGGGTGCGATCAAGGTCACCGAACTCTCCGTCGACGACGTCATGGTGCCCCGGGCCCAGATCGTCATGGTCCCGGCCGACGGCAGCCTGCACGAAGTGCTCGCCACGGTGGTGGAATCAGGCCACTCGCGCTTCCCCGTGCACGGCGAAGACAAAGACGAAATCCTCGGCATCCTGCTGGCAAAGGATCTGCTCAAATACTTCGGCGACGGCGAAGGCTGCGATATTTCCTCGCTGCTGCGTCCCGCCGTGCTGATCCCCGAATCCATGCGCCTGAACGTGCTGCTGGCCGAGTTCCGCCGCAGCCGCAACCACATGGCGCTGGTAATCGATGAATACGGCGGCGTGGCCGGCCTCATCACCATCGAAGACGTGCTCGAACAGATCGTCGGCGAGATCGACGACGAGCACGACGACGAGGAAGAACCCCAGTTGATGCAGGCCACCGGCGACGGTGCCTTCGACGTGGGTGCCCTCACCACCATCGAAGACTTCAACGAGGAAACCGGCGCGAGCTTCTCCGACGAAGAATTCGATACCGTGGGCGGCATGGTGACCTCCGAATTCGGCCACCTGCCGGAAGTGGGCGAGGAAGTGGCCATCGGCGATTTCCTGTTCCACGTGACCGAAGCCGACGACCGTCGCGTGCAGCGTTTTCGCGTGACGCTGGCTGATCGCCCGGGCGAGACACCCACGCCTTGAAGCGCCTGCTTTTCCTGCTGCTGGCCCTGGTGGCCACGCCTGCGTTCGCGGGCATTGCCGAAGCACCGGCCGATACCCTGCAGGTGTCGCTCATCACCTATGGCCCGGGCGACATCTACTGGGAGCGCTTCGGCCACGATGCCGTGGAACTGCGCGACCCAGCCTCCGGCGAGGCCATTGCCTTCAACTATGGCGTGTTCGACTTCGACGAAGCCGGCTTCCTGCTGAACTTCGCCCGGGGCATCATGAACTACCGCATGGATGCAGTGCCCACTGCTGAAGACGTGCAGTTCTATGTATCGGAAGGGCGCGAAGTCACCAGGCAGCGGCTGGCCTTCACGCCGGCACAGGCTGAAGACCTCCGCCGCTTCCTGTTCTGGAACATCCAGCCGCAGAACACGCGCTACAACTACAACTACTACGTCGACAATTGCGCCACGCGCGTGCGCGATGCCCTGGACCGCGCGCTCGGCGGGCAGCTGCGCGCGAACCTGGCCCGGCATCCGGGCGGCATGACCTACCGCCAGCAGACCGCGCGCACGATGAGCAACCACACCTGGCTGATGCTGGGCATGGACTTGGGACTGGGCCCCTACGCCGACCAACCCATGGATGCTTTGAAGGAAAGCTTCCTGCCCATGGTGCTGCGCGATGAAGTGGCCGGCATGGTCGTGAGCGATGGCGCGGGCGGCAGCCGGCCGCTGGTGCAGTCCACCGAGGTCCTGGCCAAGGCCACCATCGAACAACCGCCAGCAATGGCGCCGGAACTGGGCCTGCCGTTGTTCGGCGTGGGCCTGGTGCTGGCCGTGTTGCTGCTGGTGATGGGCGCTTACCGGGAATATCTGGCCGCCCGCATTGTGTACGGCGTGGTGGCCACGCTCTGGCTGCTGTTCGCCGGCATTGCCGGCCTGGTCATGATTGGTTTGTGGGCATTTACCCAGCACCAGTCAGGCTGGGCGAACGCTAACCTGCTGATCTATCAGCCATTGGCCTTCTTGTTGCTGCCTGCCGTATGGCGAGGCTACAGGGTGCTTTCCGGGCGGATCATCTGGATCTGCGTCGCCCTGGCCGTGCTGGCCCTGGTGCTGCACGCCCTGCCCTTCTACACCCAGCGGAATTTCCCCTGGGTGGGGTTGGGCTTGCCCATCTGGCTGGCGCTCGGGGCTTCGCGGTTTCGTAAGTAACTACGAAACCGTCGATGCGGCAGTGATTGCCCTGTAACACGCGCCTCGGCATGATGCCGGCCATGTCCTTGAACATTCCCGCTCCGGAAACTCCCGTCCCATTGAACAATTCGATGGTGGTCAACTGCGTGGCCTACCGCAAGGATGGCTCGAAGATAGGCGACATCACGCTGGACGCCATCAGCGATGTGCTGAAAACCCCCGATACGTTCGTGTGGGTGGGCCTGCACGAGCCGGACGAGCACCTGCTGGACAAGCTGCAGGAGGAATTCTGCCTGCACGACCTGGCGGTTGAAGACGCCAAGTACGCCCACCAGCGCACCAAGATCGAAACCTACGGCGACTCGTTGTTCATCGTGGTGCAAACGGCGCAGCTGCTGGGTGGCAGCATTGCCTTCGGCGAAACGCAGATCTTCCTGGGCAAGCGCTATTTGATCACCGTGCGCCACGGGGCATCGTTGAGTTACGCCCCGGCGCGCATGAGCTGCGAGCGCTCGCCGGAACTGCTGGCGATGGGGCCGAGCTATGGCCTGTATGCCGTGCTGGACTTCGTGGTGGACAACTTCCTTCCTATCGTGCGCGACTTCCGCGAAGAACTGCACGACCTGGAAAACGATATCTTCGCCGATACCTTCAACCGCGACACCATCAAGCGCCTGTACGACATGCAGCGCGAACTGATGAGCATGCGCCTGGCCGCGGCGCCGCTGCAGGATGTGATCAGCCAGCTGGTGCGCATGCACCCGAATCTGATCCACGACGAACTGCGCGCCTACTTCCGCGACGTTTATGACCACGTGTTCCGCGTGAACGAATCCACCAGCGCCATGCGCGAAATGCTTAGCGCGGCGATCTCGGTCAACCTTTCGCTGGTGACCTTCGGCCAGAACGAAGTGATGAAGAAGCTCGCCGGCTGGGCGGCCATGCTGGCCGCGCCCACGCTGATCACCAGCTGGTACGGCATGAACTTCGCGCACATGCCGGAGTTGAACAAGCCGTGGGCTTATCCGGCTCTTACGTGCCTGGTGGCTTGCATCGTGGGTGGGATATTCATTGGGTTGAAGAAGGCGAAGTGGTTTTAGCGGGAAGCCTGCCATTAATGCTCCAATAGGAGCGTTTCTCGGCGGTAAGCATTCCTATGGGACCCCTTATTGATTTTCAGGGGTGACGCCACTATAATCAGTCCCATAAGAATGATAATGGCTCATTAGCATTCCCATGAGAACGTTAAACGTGGATTCAACGATTCCTCAGCCCGTCGAGCGAGCCATCCGCAAGCTAGGCAGCGACATTTCGCTTACACGGCGGCGACGGCACATTTCCCAGGAGTCGCTGGCCGAACGCATGGGAGCTTCCTTGTCCACCGTCCGTCGCATGGAGAAAGGCGATGTCCGCGTGCCCATGCACTTCTACGGCCGTGCGCTGCATGTCTTTGGTGAAATCCAGGCGCTGGAACACCTGCTTGATACTTCGAACGACGACATCGGCCTGACGCTGATGGACGAGCAATTGCCCAAGCGCGTGCGCCGCAACTCCCGCCCGTCGGG